>CAIWKX010000031.1 GCA_903913315.1 uncultured Bacteroidota bacterium
AAAAATAGTACTCAACAAAAATACTGGCACAAAAAATAAATATGATTTAAGTGTTGAAAAATTATCAACAACCTTAGTGTTTATGTTGTTTTTTGTTTCCGGATGAACATTCATTTGTTTCCATTTTAATGCCTAATTGTACTTTCTTTAAAATCTATGCCAATAGAATAAAAATAATCACCAAGCTACTTAATTGCATTGTTTCAGTAACTATTTATTTCATTTCCCAAATATATCAATTATTTGATTAATTATCCCACTCTTTTATACAACCAAAAAAAACTATAACTTGTTGTTATAGTTTTGGTTAAAAATATACTCTTACAATAGTTGATTAGGATTCTCTATTAATAGCATAATCTAGTGCTGTAACTCCACAATTAAATTGTTGAGTAGTCAACAGATTTAATTTTACTTTATCTGAAATGCCGTCAAACAAAGGAATGCCTTGTCCAAGAATGATTGGATTGATAAAAAGCCAAAAGCCATCAATTAAATTTAATTGCATGAGCGAATGTGTTGCTGTTGGGCTACCAAAAAGTAAAATGTCTTTAAAATCACTAGTAGGAGATTGTTTTATAGCATTGATATTTTCCAAAAGGTTATCACTAATAATAGTTGTGTTTTTCAATAAAGTTCCTTGTAATGATTTTGATACGACAATCTTGTGAGCATTTTTATACCACTCTGAATGTTCAATGTCGTGTTTGCTGGCAGTAGGTTGATTGCCTGCTGTAGGCCAATAACTTTCCATCATGTCATAGGTGGTTCGTCCATATAAGGCAGTGTTAGTTTTGCTTATCCGCTCTCCAACATGATCAAAAATTTCTTCATTAATGGTAATCCAATTCATTTCACCATTAGGTCCAGCTACAAAACCGTCTAACGATAGATGCATAAAGGAAATTATTTTTCTCATATATTTTTTTGGTTATTAATTTTTTAGAACTTAGTTTTACAATAGTGACTGTTTCATGGTAAAAATAATGACTAATAAAAAATTACATTGAATGAATAGCATCTAATTACTGTGATTTTTATTATTTGCTAAATAGACTAAATCATTTAGGTTAGTATTTTTTATAAAATTAGAATAGTTTTTCATTTTGTTAGTATAATCGTTAGTTATAAAAACTACATTAAATTTCTGCTAACTATCAATAGTTATTTTTGTTGATTAGTGTTTCTATAAATACATTTTTCAAAATAAAAAGGCTAGTATTTTCTATTGTTTGCTCTTCTTTTTCTTTTTTGAAAAATGGTGATTATCGCTAGAAGCCAACCTACAGGATATGGGATAATAACTAAAGCCCAACCCCAAGATAGGTCAGAAGCGGCACCAAAACCTCCAATTGAAGATAAATACCATAAAGAAGCTACGCCAAAAAGTATTAGTATAAACGCTAAAAAGAATCGTTCTTTGTAGGAACTCATCCTTTTGTGAGATGCAAAAGTGATTAACGAAATTCCTGCAAGAATAATTACAGATCCTTCAAGAGGGTCTATTGCACCAAGAATAATTGCTACAACTCCAATAGTATAAAGTATGTTTACCCATTTAGCCTCTTTTTTCATCTTTTAGCTGGTAAGATGTTGAATCAAAGTGATATTCTCAATCAAATTTACAAAGAAAAAGGGTATGTTCTAAAAAAGAAGATAAAAAATACCCCCAAATAGCGTCTAACTTTTTGGGGGCAGTGCATTCTTATGTTGGTCAGCGAGGTTATTTTTTATAGAAATAATGTTAAATTATACAACTTTAATTCATTAGTTGATAATTACTTTTTTAGTTTGCGTTTTTCCTTCTGAAGAGATAGAAAGTAAGTAAACCCCTTTTTCAAGTTGTCCAAGATTTATTTCTTGACTGAAAGTTGTATTGGTATTTTTGTACTCATTCGTAAAACATTTTCGACCTCTCATATCATACAAATCTACTTTTACATCTTCAGAAGTAGTCATCTTAACGACAATAATTCCATTAGATGGATTGGGTGAAATAGTAAAAGCATCAAAATTATTTTGTTCATTTGCTAAAATATGAGTTCCAGTAATTACAAAGTTATCTACAATAACACCTTCGTATTGTACGCCTGGATCTGATACAAAATTAAAACGGAAGATAATATTTGATTGTGGCGTAGCACCTCCATAACCAAAATCGGGCATGCTCCAAGTATAATTTACTTTGTCTGAATTGACACCTCCAATTTGATTGGCATCAGAACCAGCTCCAGTCCATTGAGCACCTACACATAAATCGCAATTATTTGCATTAGGAGTATTTGAACTATTATACCAATTTGTTCCTGTAGTAGCATCACCTAGAATAGTCCACGTCGAACCACTATCCGTAGAATATTCAACATTGATGTAGTCGTAATCAGGTTCTAAGTCAAAAGCCATATCAAATTTAATCGTTGGATTTTGAAATTGTGTTAAATCATAGCATTGAGAAACTAAAAAGGAATTCATACTGTCTGGATACAATCCAGAAAGATTGGTGCCATAGACATTAGATCCACCAGCAACAGTACTTGTCAAGACTGAACCTGCTGCTTGCCCTCTTTGCCATAAAATATTTGTGTTTCCTTTGTCAAAAGAAATTAGGTCATCGGTAGCTGCTTCAAAAGTATTAACCACATTAACGACGCCTTCGTTATTAACTAATACTAATGCGGTTCGAGTATTATTGGTACTATTTCCATCATTATTTGTAGTAGTTGTAAATGTGATAGTATGTGTCCCTCTACTTAAAGTACCCATTGTGAGTGGATAATCTACCGTTTGACAAGCTGCTAACGAACCTGTCCATGTAGTCGTTATTGCTGTCCCACCATCAATGCTATAGGATATCGATACAGCAGTGATAGTGTTTGTTCCGCTATTTTCGAAGGTAATTGTAGGGTTATTTGATGTACCACAAGCAACTGACATAGGTTGTACTACTTTCTTAAGAGCAACATCGGTTGGATAACCAACATACAAAGCACCTACATTAACAGCATGCCAAGCATTGGTCACTGCAATAACTTCCGCACTAGAACCACAATATAAATTGTTGGCTACTTCAAGAGTTGCATTTCTCATGTCTAAGTAAGTAGCATTTGAAGTTAGATAATCTCTTTCCGTATAATACACAATTTGAGATGATTTTGCCATTCCAATCCCTGTAACATTATAGGAAAATGGAGTAGGAGCTGTATTTGTCCCAGATTGTCCGGCAGTAACAATATAAAACCAATGGTTCATTACACCGCTATTATTATGTACACCACATTCGTCATTATTACCAGAAGGAGTACAGTTTCCTTCATCACCCGTAGTGGTCCAATTCGTTCCAAGATACGTATCAGGATTTCCATAGGTTAACGGAGCACTCATACTTCTAAAAGGAGAGGTTCCTAAATCTTCTGCAATAGTAAAAACGGCTGCGGCATAAGTACCAGTCAATGGAGTCAATGTTCCGTTTCTTCCGTATTGTTCTATGCAAGCACCCCAAATATCAGAAAGTCCTTCATTGATAGCACCCGATTGATTTTGATAGGCTAAATTGGCTGTCGCTGCACATACACCATGACCGATTTCATGACCGCAAACATCAAGAGCGGTTAGAATATGTACTGTTGAATTCCCATCTCCATAAGACATTACTGTACCATTCCAAAAAGCATTAACTAAGCTAGAACCTGCTGTTGATTGATAATGTACATAGCTTTTTAACATGGTGCCTAAATCGTCATAACTGTTTCTGTTAAAGGTATTCTTCCAAAAATCATAGGTCATTTCTGCTCCCCAATGCGCATCTAGAGCGCCTTGATCTTGATTGGCATTGTTATATTCAGCAGTAGTCCAATTGTTATCATTATCAGAGAAATTTGTAGTTGGATAAGTGGTGGTTCTAGCACTATTGAAAGTTTGAATTCCACCACCACGAGTATCATCTTTTAAAATATACTTGTTAGTACCTGAATCTAAAGTCGTTTTTATTGGTCTTACTCCACTGTATTTAGTGGAATTAGCTGACCCAGTTACCGATACTGAGGCCGGAGTTACGACAGTATTAGAGTTAGAAGTTACTTTACTTGATACTTCTTGAACATGTTTTATAATCGGATTACTATAGATTATTTTTCCTGAATGCGCATCAACGTATATTTCTTTACGTGATAAAGGTATTGTAGTATAGACATCGAATTTATAGGCTAAATTTATTTCTCCAGTTTTTATATTAGGTAAAATTAGCAATTCTCCAGTTGGCTTTGAATAATTCATAGCAGCAGCATCTTCAGGATTTTCCCAAAGATATTTTGCGTCTTTATTGGAAATTAAAATAGTTTCTAATGCTTGTTGGTTGTCTAAAGTAGGTGTTAAATCTAACCTTGAAGCATTGTAAGCTTCTCCATTCATCATCGTGACCTGATTATTTTGACTATGTGTAATCATTACACCAAATTCTACTTTCAATCCTTTGTAAAATTGCTGAAAATGCTCGTGTAATCTCCCCGTTTCATCTCTATTTGAGTAGGTGGGTACATAACTATTAAATTTATCTAATTTATTTATAGATTTAAATTGAGCAAAAGCATCTATTTTGGAAAGTGGATTATCAAATCTAAGGATAGTTTGGATAGGTTCTTTGTCATTCAACTTTTTATTAGATTGTGCAATTGTATTTTGTAAAAATAACATTGAACAACAAAAAGATAGTAGCATAACTTTCATTCAGTTTGGGTTTTTATTGGTTTTAGGCTTCAAATATACTAATAATTTGAATTATTCAAATTAAGATTATCTTATGTCTTTATAGGTTTAATTTAGATAAAATGCTTGTTTTTTATCCTTAGATTAAATAAAATGAAAAAAAAAGCACTTTTTGTAAAGGATACAAAAAGCGCTTTTTTTTTAAATGATCAAAAATGATTAATTTATTAAATAGTTTTTAAGGTCCTCATAGCTTTTAATCTTTATTCTCACTTTATCTTTATCAAGTACACTTTTTATTTGACTAGGAATAGGTAATTTTATGTTTAGTGTAGGTTCAACAATATCTAAAAACTTAATTGGATGGGCAGTTTCTAAAAAAACACCCATGCTATTTGATTGATTTTGTAATTCTTTTTTCAGTCCTAAATAACCAACAGCACCATGTGGCTCGGCGATATATCCCGTATTAACATGGATGTTTTGTAAAGCAAATTTTGTTTCTGCATCAGTGAAAGTATAGGATGAAAAGTCTTTTTTGAATTCATTCAAATCATTATGATACATTTCCTGAATACGAACAAAATTACTTGGATTGCCAACATCCATGGCGTTAGATATTGTAGCAATAGAAGGTTTAGGTTCGTATTTGCCATTTTGTAAAAATTGTGGAACCGTGTCATTTATATTGGTTGAAGCTACAAAATGAGCGATTGGCAAACCTAGTTTTTTGGCTAAAATTCCCGCGCATATATTTCCGAAATTTCCACTCGGACACGAAACTATCAAAGGTTTGTTGTATTTTTTCAATTGTTTGTATGCAAAGAAAAAGTAAAACATCTGTGGCAACCAACGTGCAATATTGATAGAATTGGCAGATGTAAGGTTTTTATGAACTAAAGTGTCATCTAAAAAAGCTTTTTTTACCATGTCTTGACAATCATCAAAAACGCCATCAACCTCTAATGCTGTTATGTTTTGACCTAAAGTTGTTAATTGCCTTTCTTGAATATCACTTACTTTTCCTGATGGATAAAGAATGACTACCTGAACGCCTTTTACGCCTAAAAATCCACTGGCCACTGCACCACCAGTATCTCCAGAAGTAGCGACAAGAACGGTGTTATTTTGTTCTTTATCTTTATTGAAATAAGCCAAACATCTTGACATAAATCGAGCACCTACATCTTTAAACGCCATGGTTGGACCATGATATAATTCTAAAGAATATACATTGTCTTCAACGGGTACACATGGAAAATCAAAGCATAATGTTTCTGCGATGATTTGCTTTAATTCTAGTTCAGGAATTTCAGTACCAACAAATTGTTGAATAACTTCAAAGGCAATTTCTTCGTTTGATAAAGATTCTATACTGTCAAAAAAAGATTGAGGTAATGGAGTTGTTTGGGAAGGAAAATACAATCCCCTGTCGGGCGCAAGACCTTGTATAACGGCTTCTTGGTATGATGCCTGGTGATGTTTGTTGTTTAGACTGTAATAGTTCATTTTAATTTTATTTGGAAAACAAATTGGAGAAATTATTGAATTTATTGAAATTTCTTAAATCTGTGTTACTGAATTATATTGTTTTTACTCCTAAAGGATTGATCTTTGAAATATGTATGTCCGAGGGAATACCTGTGGTCATATAAGAATCGGTCATCGCAAAAGCAACTTTTTCAGCAATCGACTGACCTTTGCACAAGGCAAAAATAGAAGGGCCTGCTCCAGAGATGCCAGCACCTAAAGCCCCATTATGAATGGCTGCAAATTTGGTAGCATCAAATCCAGGAATTAACTTTTTACGCAAAGGCTCAACAATCACATCATTTAAGGAGCGCCCAATTAATTGGTAATCGTTGGTATACAAACCAGCAATTAATCCCCCAACATTTCCCCACTGCATAATAGCCGATTTTAAAGTAATCATAGGCTCTAATATTGCTCTTGCTTCCGATGTTTTTACTTCAATTTGTGGATGCAAAACCACTGCATATAATTCACTTGGACTATCAATTCGAATCACATCTAAAGGATTATAGCCACGAACTAAAGTAAATCCACCTAATAAGCAAGGAGCTACATTGTCAGCATGTTCGCTGCCACTTGCTAACGCTTCACCTTTCATAGCAAACTCTACTAATTGATGACGAGAAAATGGTTTTCCTAGTAATTCATTAATTCCAAATACCGCACCAGCAGCGCTAGCAGAAGAACTTCCAATACCACTTCCAGCCTTAATTTTTTTATGAATTTCTATTTCAAAACCAAAATCAAGATTTAAATTCTTTATTAGGGCTAAAGCGGCAACACCTGCCACGTTCTTTTCCGTTTCTAAAGGTAAATCAGCACCCGTTATCTTGGTAATTCTAATGCCTTTTTCAGGTGATTTCCGGATAGTCATTTCATCACCGATATTTTCTAAACACAACCCCAACACATCAAAACCACAGGAAAGATTAGCTATAGTGGCTGGACAGAATATTTTTATTTCGTTCATAGTATAAGACACAATTTATTTGCCGCAAAGGCACTAAGTCTCAAAGTTTTTTTGAAGTTTCTATTTCTAGAATAATAAAATTCTTGGAGACTTAGTGCCTTCGTGGCAAAATTACACATTTCCAATTCGAATTACATCGGCAAAAATACCAGAGGCAGTAACAGCAGCTCCTGCACCAGCACCTTTAATAATTAAGGGCTGATCAATATATCGGTCGGTATAAAATTCTACTATATTGTCTTTCCCCTCTAGATTGTAAAAAGGACTTTCTTTTGGGATGAATTGTAATCCAACACTTGCTTTTCCATTGTCAAACGAAGCTACGAATTTTAATCGACAATCTTTAGATTTAGCTTCTGTCAAAAGATTTTCAAAATGATTAGCATGTTTGGTTAATGATGTAAAGAAATCGTCATTATTCGTAGTATTCATGCATTCTTTTGGTAAGAAAGCATTGTTTTCTATCTGTTCCATTTCCATTTCATAACCACTTTCCCTAATTAGAATTAATATCTTTCTAGCTACATCAACTCCACTTAAATCAATTTTTGGGTCAGGCTCTGTAAATCCTTGAACTCCTGCTTCTTTAACTACATCATGAAAGTTGTAACTATCACTAAAGTTATTGAAAATAAAATTTAAACTTCCCGATAAAACGGCATTAATCCTATTTACTTTATCACCTGAAGCAATCAAATGTTTTAAGGTATCAATAATAGGTAATCCAGCTCCAACATTGGTTTCAAATAAGAAAGGAGCATTGTATTTTCTAGATAATGACTTTAAGTATTTATAGTTGTCATATTGAGAAGAACAAGCAATTTTATTACAAGTCACTACAGCAATATTTTGTTTTAAAAATTGATCATAAATAGAAGCAATGTCATAGTTAGCAGTTATATCAACAAAGATACTATTGCGTAAATTTAATTCTTTTGCTCTCGAAATAAAATTATTTACATTAGCCGTTTCACCATTTTCCAATAGCGATTTCCAGTCTTTTAAGTTAATCCCTTCTTCATCAAAAACCATTTTTCTAGAATTTGACATGGCAATAACTCGTACATTAATTTTTAAATTTTCTTTTAAAAATTTCTTTTGTTGGCTGATTTGGTCAATGAATTTTTCGCCTACATTTCCAACACCCATTACAAACAGATTCAACTGTTTGGTATTGTCTTCAAAGAAACGTTCGTGTAAGGTATTCAAAGCTTTTTTAACGTCTTTCTCGTTGATAACTACCGATATATTTCTTTCGGAAGCACCTTGAGCAATAGCACGAATATTCACATTGTTTTTTCCAAGAGTACTAAACATTTTACCACTCAAACCTTGATGGTTTTTCATGCTTTCACCGACCAATGCTACAATGCACAAATCTTTTTCTACAATACAAGGATCAATCTTATTTTGAGCAATTTCCAATTCAAAGGCTTTATCAATAGCTACTTTAGCTTTCTCAGCATCAGCATTTACAATTCCAATACAAATCGAATGTTCAGAAGAAGCTTGCGTAATAAAAACGACATTAATACTATTTTGAGAAAGCACTTCAAATAATCTTTTGGAAGAACCTGCCACACCAATCATTCCAGAACCTTCTAAAGTCAATAAAGCAATGTTATCAATATGAGAAATTCCTTTAATTGGATTAGCATTGGCATCCGGATTACTTGAAATCAGTGTTCCATAAGCCTCTGGTTCGAATGTATTCTTAATCCAAATAGGAATATTTGCTTTTAAAACGGGCTGTATAGTCGGGGGATATAATACTTTGGCTCCAAAATGAGATAATTCCATCGCTTCTTGATAAGAAATAGATTCAATCGGTTGTGCCTGTTTTACTATTTTCGGATTAGCAGTAAACATTCCATTTACATCCGTCCAAATTTCTAATGAAGAAGCTTTTACACCATTAGCAATGATGGCAGCGGTGTAATCTGAACCACCTCGACCTAAAGTTGTGGTGTTTCCGTCTTCGGAAGAAGCAATAAATCCTGGCAATACAACCACTTGTGATTTATTAGAAGCAAAATAATCAGCGATTAATTGATTCGTTACCTCAAAATCAACGGAGGCCTTACCAAAATTAGAATTGGTTTTAATCAATTCGCGGCTGTCTTTAAAAATGCTGTTCGGAATTGTTTGTTGCAAAGCCGTGGCAATGATTTGAGAAGATAATAATTCGCCAAAACTTGCTATGGCATCAGCGGTTCTTGGCGATAATTCCCCTAAAAGGAAGCAACCATCCAATAAAGTTTGTAGTTGGTTAATCTGACTATTAATTTTAATCAACAATTGATTTTGATTGGCATTATCAACCAAATCTGAAATGGCATCAAAATGTTTTTGTTTGATTTCTTCTATGTTTGTTTTGTAGATTTCATCTTTGGCGGCTGCTTTTTTAGAAGCATTAATAAGCATATCAGTGATGCCACTCAAAGCAGAAACCACAACGGCAAGTTTATTTTCTTTGGCTTTTTGGTTAACTATAGTAATAACCTTTTGAATGTTTTGTGCATTGGCTACCGAGGTTCCGCCAAATTTTAATACTATCATAATTTCTAATTAATAAAACAAAAGGATTCAATTTTTTTATTAAAAATTGTTCTTTCTTGTAATTTGTGATTTGTAATTTGTTTTTTGCTTTTTTTCACGATATCTCTTCTTTCAATAGAAAGTTCATTAATCATTATTATATGTGAAAATTATACCCCGAATGGGGTTGTAGTTGTTGTAGTCGTAGTGCCAACAAAAGTCACAACCATTAAAGTGGTTGTGAATAAAGAAGAATATGAGTCTCTGTTGTTTAGCATACGTTTCAAAAGTACTATTTTTTGTTAATTAAAAAAGTTTTAACTGTATTTTTGTGAATTACATAATTTTAGGGAGGCGAATTTTTGTTTTTTTATATTTTGATTATCCATTAACTATTATTTTTAATTAATTCACAATAAAATAGACGTTAAAATAGTTGCATTTTAATAAATGTTTGCGGAATTTTGACATCAAATTTAACAGAAAATGGAGAATATACATTACATAAGTTCAGAAGTATTAAGTTTGGATGGGTTACAAGAAATTATTGCACACCATAAAACATTAGAACTTTCAGAAGAAGCAAAAGTTAATATTCAAAAATGTCGTGAGTATTTAGATAAAAAAATGGCGTCTCATGATGCTCCTATTTATGGTATCAATACCGGCTTTGGTTCGCTTTGTAACGTAAAAATTTCGAACGATAATTTATCACAATTACAGGAAAACCTTGTGAAATCGCATGCCTGTGGAACGGGGGAGGAAGTACCACACGAAATTGTAAAAATCATGTTATTGCTTAAGATACAATCCTTGAGTTATGGCTATTCTGGAGTGCAATTAGGTACCGTGCAGCGTTTAGTTGATTTTTATAATCATGATATTATACCAATAATATACAACCAAGGCTCGCTAGGAGCAAGTGGTGACTTAGCACCGTTAGCCCATTTGTCATTACCTTTATTAGGAGAGGGAGAAGTATACTACGATGGCTTTCGTCAACCTGCTCAAAAAGTATTAGATAAAATGGGATGGCAGCCTATCGTTTTGCAATCCAAAGAAGGTTTAGCCTTATTAAATGGAACACAATTCATGAGTTCCTATGGTTGTTACGTTTTGCTAAAAGCCATGAAATTCTCTTATTTAGCCGATGTAATTTCAGCGATATCATTAGAAGGATTTGATGGAAGAATCGAACCTTTTAACGAATTAATCCATTATGTTCGTCCTCACAAAGGACAGATTGTCACCGCAAAACGAATGACCGAATTGTTGGAAAACAGCGAGATTATTGCACAAGAAAAACAACATGTGCAAGACCCTTATTCTTTCCGTTGTATTCCTCAAGTGCATGGAGCTTCCAAAGACACTATTGAATATGTTAAGAAAGTATTCAAAACCGAAATCAACTCGGTTACAGACAATCCAAATGTTTTTGTAGGCGAAGATGTTATCATTTCAGGAGGTAATTTCCACGGACAACCATTAGCTTTAGCGTTAGATTTTCTTGGAATTGCTTTGGCAGAATTAGGAAGTATTTCCGAAAGAAGAACCTATCAATTAATATCAGGAGTAAGAGGGTTGCCAGCCTTCTTAGTAAGCAATGCGGGACTAAATTCTGGCTTTATGATTCCTCAATATACCGCTGCAAGTATCGCTAGTCAAAACAAACAATTGGCAACGCCAGCCAGTGTAGACAGCATTGTTTCTAGCAACGGACAAGAAGATCATGTTTCCATGGGAGCCAACGCTGCCACTAAATGTTTGCGAATCATGGAAAACCTAGAACGCATTTTAGCCATCGAATTAATGAATGCTTCTCAAGCCATTGAATTTAGAAGACCTCTACAATCAAGTGATTTTATCGAAATGTTCCTAAAATCCTACCGAGAAGAAGTGCCTTTTGTAGAAGAAGACAGAATTTTACATTATGACATCCAAAAATCAATCGTATTTTTAAATAGCTTTTTGATTGATATAGAAGAATAGTCAATTTTTAAATCTAAAAATAAGAAATAGCAATACAATAGACTTGATTTTTATTTAGATTACACAAAAAAACCTTTCGGAAAAGAAAGGTTTTTTAGGTTTACAATAATGTAACAATTATGAAATTGGTGGAGTAGGAGTATCAGGTGCATCACCTGAAGGAGTGTTATAAACCACATAATCATTATACTTTGCAACATTGGTAGTCGCCCATATTGATTGCCCAGTATTAGTATATTTTATCAAAGTTGCATAGATAGTATTGCCCGCTTCTACACGACTTTCTTGCTCAATATCTCTATCGGCAACTTTTAGTTTCAAACTAATTAATTCATCTTCTAGTTTATCTCTTAAGATTTTAACATTATCCAACATTGCCGAAGTTAATCCGTTGGCAGCCAAATCGGCAAGCATTTCAGTTCCAACTCTAACCACTCTTGCAGCTATTACTAATAATTGAGCATCCGATTGACGGGACAAAGTTTCAGTTCCAAATTTTCTATATTTAGCTGAATGTACATCATATTTTAAAACTACTCTATTCATCACCCCTCTAATAGACTCTTTCAGTTTATCGGCAACCACATCTTTTGCGGCGGTAACTTCCGATTGATCTTCTACCATTTCAACATCGGTAGTGGTGTCACTAAAGTTATTTACTTGATTTTCCAACTCATCAACCATAACATTTGTTATGCCATATCCAACAAATTCGGCTTCATCACGTCTGATATAAGCAATTTTTTCATTAGAGGTTGTTATTAATTTTCCATCTGAAAAATTATAGGCTCTTACTACTTCTTTTTTCTTCATAATTTTGGCTTTAAATTATTAATAATGTCAAAAATAGTTATAATAATTAAGAATAAAAACAAAAAAGACCATTTTAACTACTAAAAACTATCATTTATTTCATTATTAGACCATTTTTGACTGTCAGAAAACAGTTTATCATTAACAGAAGTAAGAAATTATTTTTCAGAAGTAAGAATGAAGTTATCAGATAACTATTTGAATTCCTCCGATGACCATTTGAAGCTGTCCGAAGAGTGTTTGAAGCTGTCCGAAGACCGTTTGCAGGTATTTTTTTTGCTTCTGAGAACTTCTAGCGTTCTTTTTGGAGTGATTTGTACATTTCTGACCCTAAAATGAGAAATACTGAAAATCAGAATTATTTTTTTTAAAATGAATTTAGATTGGAATAGAATGAAGAAGCTCTTTTAGAAAACTAAATAGGAATAACGGAAGGGTTTGATTGATGGTTTGAGGGATAATTTTATATATTTGTTAAGTTTACAAAACTAAAAGATTTATATATGAATCTTTTTTGCGAAAGTATTTAATAAAGTATGCCAATCAAAAATAATAGATAAGGTAAATTAATAATAAATAAATAAATAACAATGGGAGCAATTATAATTTTAATAATAATTATTGCTGTATTAGCTGGTATTTTTAAAGCAGATAAAAATAATAAGCACAAAAAGCAATCACAAATAGTCTTTGAAAATTTACAAGAATTTAAAGCAGATAATTATTACTTATCTCCTTCTGCTGGTCTTTCAATCGGGTTTGATAACCAAAGAAAGAAAATTTGTTTTCTTGATAAAACACACAACTCATCAATATTTGATTATAATAAAATTTTGCAATGTGAACTTTTAATTGATGGAGAATCAATTTTAAAATCATCAACATCTGGTACAATTGGGCGAACATTATTGGGAGGAATTCTTGGAGGCGGAATTGGAGCAATTGTTGGTGGAACAACAGGTTCAAAAACTCAAAAAGAAAATATCAGTAGTATTGATTTAAAAATAATTGTTAATGATACTTCAAATCCTGTTTACAGAATTAATTTCTTAAATATAAAAACAAAAAAAGGCTCATTTATTTATAAGCCTGCTTATGCAATTGCTGAACACTGGCATGGTATAGTTTCTGGATTAATAAGACAAGGTAATGATGATGAAATGAATAGTAGTAATCCAGTGGATAATTTATCAATCGCTGATGAGTTGAAAAAATTTAAAGAGTTATTTGACAATGGGGTTATTACAGAAGAACAATTCGAAAAACAAAAATCAAAACTTATTGATTGATAACTATAGAATATACAACTTAACAAATATCTCAAAAAAAAATCCGCAAACACCAATGTATTTGCGGATTTTATATTTAAAAACAAAATAATGTTATTTCATCAACAAACTCAACAATCCCAAGATAGCAGGAAGTGCTTGCACATAAAAGATTCTCTTAGATACCGTAGAGGCACCATAAAGTCCGGCAACTAAAACGCAAACTAGAAAAAAGAAGGCTACGTTTTTGCTCCAAGTAGCATCGGTTATATATAATGACCACATTAAACCAGCAGCCAAAAAACCATTATACAATCCTTGGTTGGCGGCCATTGTTTTGGTTTTCTCAAATTGATCTTCGGCTACGGTTTTAAATACTTTTTTACCACGAGTAGTCCAGGCAAACATTTCCAACCATAAGATATAAATGTGCAGTACTGCAATTAATCCGATAATAATTTGAGAAGGTAGCGTCATAATTTATTGATTTTCATTATTGAAAATTCGTTCAATTCTTTTGTCTGGAATAAGCCACATAAGTGCCACTAAAATATATATTATTCCAGAAATAATAGGATAATAATTGGCAAAACCTATAGCAATCATATAGAAAACAATGGAAGCTTTTTCTTTATAAGCACCACCAACAGCTTTTAGTAATAATGAATTTTTTCCTTCCAATTTGATTATTTGCTTTTGAAGAATAGAGTAGGAGAAGCCACATAGCAATAAAAGTATTCCATATAGCATCATTGGAAAGGGCGCAAAATGGTTTTCACCATTCCAAGCGGTTACAAAAGGAATTAATGAAAGCCAAAATAACAAATGTAAGTTGGCCCAAAGAATTTTTCCATTTACACTTTTTACCGTGTGCATCATGTGATGATGGTTATTCCAATATATTCCAACATAAATAAAACTCAATATATAACTTAAAAACTTTGGCATTAAGGGTTGTAGAGCAATCCAATCCATACCTTTTGGAAGTTTGAATTCCAAAACCATGATGGTTATTATGATTGCCAAAACACCATCGCTAAAAGCTTCAAGTCTGTTTTTATTCATTTATTAATTGTTTATGGTTCCCAACGTTTTATGAATTTTGCGTTTGTGATGCGTTTGTTTTAAATCTTTATCTCCAGAAATAATACTAATACTGCCATCAATTTCAAACATAGATAATTTGACTTCTTTATAATGTTCAACCCCATGTTCCCTCATCGCTTCTTGCAATTCATCTGATGTAATGCCAAGTTTTGCCAATGCTTTAAAATCCACTTTCCCATTATGGATTAAAATTTCAGGTTTGTCTTGCACCAAATTTTTAATAAATTTTGATTTTAACATTACTTTCTTAAAAATAATATTGATTACGAATAGAGCAAAAGCAGCCACTACACCTCCTAAAAGGGATGTGTTATTTCCTACCATAGCATTTTGAACGGCATTACTTATCAGTAAAATCAGAATAACATCAGCCGTATTTAATTGTGATAATTCTTTTTTTCCAAAAATACGCAATGCGACAATCATAAAAAGATATACCGAAACGCTACGAATAATAATGTCTAAATAGGGATTCATAAATTATTTACGTTTAATATTATTTTCAATCGCTTTAATCATTTCGCCAGCAATGTCTTTATTGGTAGCTCCTTCAATACCTTCGAGTCCAGGTGAAGAGTTTACTTCTAATAAAAGAGGTCCTTTTGAGGAACGAATAATATCAACACCAGCCACACGCAAATCCATTGCTTTGGCTGCCTTAATAGCAATTCGTTTTTCATCTGCAGTAGGTTTGACAACCGATGCAGTACCGCCCATGTGAATATTAGCTCTAAATTCCCCAGGAGCCGCTTCCCGCTGAATAGAAGCAACTACTTTTCCATCAACAACAAATAGCCGCAAGTCTTTTCCGTTGGCTTCTTTAATAAATTCTTGTACTAATATGTTTGCATTAAGACTTTTGAAGGCATTAATTACTGATTCAGCTGCTTTTTTAGTTTCTGCCAACACCACGCCTTTTCCTTGCGTTCCTTCCAATAATTTTACAATCAAAGGAGAACCACCCACCATTTTAATCAAATCATCAGTATCTAAAGGAGAATTAGCAAAGCCAGTAGTTGGAATATCTACACCATTGCGCAATAATAATTGTAATGAAAATAATTTATCTCGAGATTGGGTAATGGCTGCCGCCGAATTCAAACAATAGACTTTCATGGCTTCAAATTGTCGCGTCAAAGCACAACCATAAAAAGTGATACTGGGACGAATTCTCGGAATTACCGCATCAAAGTTATCCAACACTTTTCCACCACGATAATGAATTTCGGGTTTGTCAGCATCCAATTTCATATAACATTCTTTGATGTTTAGAAAATGCATTTCGTGACCACGCATTTCTCCTGCTTCCATGATACGTCTATTACTATATAATTCAGGGTTACTCGCTAATAAACCAATTCGCAATCCCGATTTATTAGGAATGGCATTAACGTATAAATCTTTAAGATTTTCGGTAGACGTTTGCCCTAATAGATATTTTTGTTCAGGATCAACTAAAATTCGACCACTCATTGCTTCACGACCCAACAACATTCGGAACCCCATCGAATCTCGATTGGTTAAAGTCATTTCAATGGCCCAAATATCAGTTCCAATATTAATATTAGATTGAATTACGTAACGTTGTTCTCTAAACCCACTGGAACTTTTTACCACTCGTTTGTCTACTAAAAGAGCCTCGCAATGGATAACAGTTT
>CAIWKX010000032.1 GCA_903913315.1 uncultured Bacteroidota bacterium
CCTTTAACAACTGCTCGTTGGTATCATGTGGCTGCTACGTATGGCAATGGCTACTTGACATTATATTTAAACGGAAAAGTAGTAGGAACTCCAGTAGCTGTTTCAGGAAGCATTATTGCCGATGCTACCAAGCTAACATTAGGTAAAAATCCTGCTGGAAATAATGGGTATTTCAAAGGTAAAATTGATGAAGTACGCGTTTTCAATGCTACGCTTACTGCCACTCAATTGCAACGAATGGTCTATCAAGAAATTCAAAATACGGCATCACTAGTGCAAGGAGCTATTGTGCCAAAAGATATTGGTGCGATTCCATTTACTAATTTGTTACGTTATTTCAGAATGGATACCTATAAAGATGATATTGTAGATGATTTAACCACTCCTACTGTTGACACAGGAACAGGAATGAAATTATACAACCATAAAGTAATCAATGTGCAACAAGCGCCGATGCCCTTTACAACCGTTAGAACAGGAACCTTTGCAGCTGCTGTAAACGACCCTACAAATGATATTAGAGGATTGGATGTTACTGATTTTGATTATTCTATCATTCAAGTAAAACACAATATTACGGATACTGCCAACGGAGTTGATTTAGCGATGACCGTCGACCCTGGAGTGACTATCACTATGAATAATGATACAAAACTTCAAAATGATTGGTATTTAAAATTGGATGGTTCCATTGTTCTTACCGGAAAATCGCAATTGGTTCAAACTACTAATAGTGATTTAGATCCAACAAGTGCGGGTTCTATCAATAGAGACCAACAAGGACAATCTAATAAATACAATTATAACTATTGGTCATCACCCGTAAGTACTATCAGCAACACTAGCAACAATCTTGGGTTTACCATAGGCGGTGTAATGAAAGATGGCACCACGGGAACACCACAAAATATTACTTGGACTACTGGATTTGACGGAAGCGCAACATCGCCAATAACGTTGAGTGATCGTTGGATTTATAAATTCCAAAATGTATCTAACAGCTATGCTAACTGGACGGCCGCTAACGAAACAACTTCGTTTGCACCGGCTCAAGGCTATACTTTGAAAGGTAGTGGCGCGGCTACTGCTACTCAAAACTATACGTTTGTTGGAAAACCAAACAATGGTGCCATCACTACCACGGTAGCGCCTGGAAACTTAAACTTATGCGGAAATCCTTATCCTTCGGCTATCGATGCGAATGCTTTTATCACGGCTAACAGCAGTGCTATTACAGGTACCTTGTACTTCTGGCAACATGCTAGCAACAATAGTACGCACAGTTTAAGTGGCTATCAAGGTGGTTATGCCTCACTTAATTTAACGGGAGGAACGGCTCCAGTGGCGCCATCCAATATTTATGGCGTAGGTTTGAGTACTAAAACACCTAAACGCTACATTCCTGTGGGACAAGGCTTTTTTGTTGTAGGTTCTGCTACTGGAGGGACAATAAATTTTGACAATAGTCAACGTGGTTTTATTAAAGAAGATGATGCGGTTAATTCGACTACCCTATTCAAAAGTTCAACTACTATTCCGGCTCAAAATAGTGCCTATAATAATGCTGAAGATGTGGTTCAA
>CAIWKX010000033.1 GCA_903913315.1 uncultured Bacteroidota bacterium
ATATACTTATATTTTACAATTAAAATTGTTTAGAAATATGGTTTTGTGTTTGAGATTGTAATATAGATCGTAATAAAATATGATTTAGAAAACTATTCAAATAAAAACCAATAGAATTTTAAATGTGAAATGGAACAAAAATGTTTTTCAATCCGCTTTCAAAGTGGCTCTTTTCATAATTTATTTTAGGTACACCTATTTCAATCCAGAAAATGCTTTGTTCGATTGAGCCGGAGCTTTGTTCGATTGAGACAATGATTTGTTCGATTGAGACAATGATTTGTTCGATTGCGCCAGAGCTTTGTTCGATTGAGACAATGCTTTATTCGATTGAGCCAGAGCTTTGTTTGATTGAGCCAAAGCTTTGTTCGATTGCGCTAGAGCCTTGTTCGATTGAGACAATGCTTTGTTCGAAATGGACTTTAATTGATTTTTTCAATTAAATATTTTGTTCTATTTATTTCAAACTCAAACCCCACTTCATTTCCAATCAATTTACTTCCTAAAGGGGATTGAGGAGAAACGGCTATGATCGATTTGTCATCAATTGTAATTTTTGGTAAAGCAGCACTAATAAACAACATCATTCCATTGGCTTGGACTAAACTTCCTAAAGCAATTTTAGTATAATTTGCGGAAGCATCAATTTTATCAAGTATGACTTTTTGGTCCAGGATTTCTTTGAGTTTATGATTTAACTTTTCTTGCTCGATGTGCATCATCGACAATGCCGTTTCGTGTTTATCTCCTGCCGAACCTTTGGCGTCGTTTTGAGCATCAATGGTCAGATCAGCAATCATATCACGAAAAATATCGATTCGATCTTGAAGAATTTGATGATATCGTTGGAGAATAGTTTGTTTTAGCATTTATAGATTATATTTAACCACGAAGTTCACTAAGAAAGCATAAAGAGCTCCAATTAAATGTATCGTTCTTACTAAATACTTAGCGAACTTTGTGGCTACTAATTAAAAATCAAATTTGTAATTAGCTCCCAACACTGCCTGAAGACCCTGTACTGGATAATTCATCCATTTTTGGTAGTTTTGATTCGCTAAGTTATTTCCTTTTAAGAAGAATGTCAATCGATCGTTGTGTTTGTACCCTATATGAGCATTCAAATCGAAATAACTATCTAATTTAACATCAGTAACGGGTTGTGGTAATGACATGTTGATATATTGATCGTTTCGTGAACCAACGAAAAACACATTGGCGCCAGCATACCATTTTGGCGTCACGTTAAAATCGATTGTAGAACTTAATTTTATAGCAGGTAAATTCCAAGCTTGTGCTTCATTATTCATGTTATAACTGCTCAAGGTTCCATTTATTCCGAAAGTAACATTTTTAGAAAAATCGGCTTTTAACTCACCAAAAAAACTTACCGTTTTTACATTGTCATATACTACTCCAAACGAATTGCCATATTCATAATTCGAGGGATTAGCATAAGGAGGATAATCACCATTACTTTTGAATAAAGCCTTGTTGTTTTCATCCATCAAAGAAGCTCGAATATTATAGCCGATAGTATTGGCTAATTTTCCTTTTAAACCCAAATAAATATCAAACTTTTGATCAGTTGGAGCAACAGTTAATGTAGGAGAAACGAAAAAGTTTTCATCCACAAAATCATGATAGGTGTTTTGTTTAAGTGTTCCTTCGGCACCACCATAAGCAATCATTAAATCACCAACAACTTTATAAGATGCTGTAATGTTTGGATAGACAAAAAACTTGTTTTGACCTGG
>CAIWKX010000034.1 GCA_903913315.1 uncultured Bacteroidota bacterium
GATGCAGTTTTTGCATCAAAAGCTTTTTGGTTTCAGCCAATTTATATCTAAAAATAAGTTTATTCCTTTATTTTTTATAATTTTATCCTATTAAATAATTACAATAATTATGGCAGATTCTAACATAGAATGGACGAATAAAACGTGGAACCCAACTTCGGGCTGTTCTCATTATAGTTATAGTGAAAAGAATGATGGAAACGAATGTCTAAACTGCTATGCTGAAACACTTACAAAGAGACTTAAAGCTATGGGGAAAGAAAGATATAAAATGGGATTCGATGTACTAGTTGAACATGAAGAAGCATTAAATGAGCCATATAAATGGAAAAAAGCTAAAACAGTTTTTGTTAATTCCATGAGTGACTTATTCCATAGAAACGTATCCGATGATTTCATTAGAAAGGTTTTTAAGGTGATGAATGATACGCCACAACACAAATATCAAATACTAACCAAAAGACATACTAGACTTGAAAAATTACCAGATGATTTGATATGGTCAGATAACATTTGGATGGGAGTTTCTTGTGGTACACAATATTCAACTAGAAGAATCCCTTCACTTGTCAAATCAAAAGCTAAACATAAATTTTTATCAGTAGAGCCATTTATACAAGAAATTACCGAAATAGACCTAACAGGTATAGAATGGGTTATAGTAGGTGGGGAGAGTGGAAATAATTACTTCAAACGTGAAAAAGATGAAAATGGTGAAGACAAGTATCAAATTGAAGGAAAGAAAATTATTTACAAATATGAATTAGATGCTAGTGGAAATAAAATAATTGAAAAGGTAATTCGACCAGTAGAAAAAGAATGGATTGAATTTATAAGGGATAAATGCTTGGAATACAACACGGCTTTCTTCTTTAAGCAATGGGGTAAGTTAAAAAACAATCCAAATCCTAATGACCCATCACTAAACAAAGGACATCGCTATTACGCAAAAGGTGGTTGTGAAATAGATGGTAAGTTCTATCAAGAAAATCCGACAGTAGGAAATGATTCAGTTCCGACAATTAATGTTTTTGAAGATGAATATTTTGTAATGGATGAGTACGAAGGATTAAATTCTATTTGGGAGTTAAAATCTTATTTGCCAATGATGGAGAAGTCACTTTACGACCAACTCAAAGAAAACATTGCAAAAAACGGACTTAATGACCCTATTTTATATTTCACCACAACAGAAGGTCAAAAATTGGTTATTGAAGGACATACAAGATTAAAAGCTTGTATAAAATTAAAAAAGAAAAACATTCCGACCAAACAAGTAAATGAAGACTTCCAAACCCTTGATGATATTAAGTTTTGGATGGTTAAGCACCAATTTCAAAGGAGAAATTTGACTAGTGTTGAGAAAATCCAACTGGCATATCTTTCAAAAGAATCTATTGAAAAAATGGCTAAGGAAAACTTATCAAAAGGAGGTAAAAACATAAATGTAGATGAGACAATTGACACAAATACTGAAATAGCAAAATTAGCAGGTGTTGGTAGAGCTTCAGTTGTTAGATATAATGCAGTACAAAACAAAGCTTCAAAAGCAATCATAAAAAAATTAAGCATAGGAGAAATTAGCATCTCATCTGCATATAGTTCCGTTAAAAACATCTCTGTAGCAAGTAAAACAAAACAATCAATCAATAAAACTGTTATTCAACCAAGTATTTTGACTTCTATAGAAGAAGGAACAACACAAGTAGAAGAAGGCTTGATAGACGGATTATTGATTTTAAAAGATGAAAGCCAAATAGACTCACTAAACAACAATCAGAAAAATAAATTTGGCATTTATTTATTAAAAAACCATCTCTAACTTCATTCAACCTTTGCTCAATTGAGCAAACCTTACATGTTAAAAAAACCTATTGTAATTAGTTAAACGTTTAGCTGATAATTATAGGTTTTTCGGCATTAAAAGCGAATAAAATTGCTTTTATCTAAATAAAATTACCATTAATTGCTAAATTTTAATATTTTAACTTGTTAAATTAAAACTTCTGTAGTAGGTTTGCGTATAATTAATTCATACGGAGTTTTACAATTAAAATTCCAAGCTACCACTGGTCACCAAATTGAGAATATCAATTTAGGTTCTTTCCTTCCAGACTTAAAAAAGAGGAGAGCTAAATAATATTAATTAAATCAAAAACATTACCGAGATTTAATGACTTCCAACACGTTGAATGTGTTTGTATGGATTAGAATGTCTTGCCATTTGACCTTATCTTATTAATAATAGATTCAAAATTGACAAGACTTCACCTCATCGAAAAACCTTTATTTAATAGGGATTCACATGAACACAGCTCCGTTTTGCTGATGCAAAATTTGCATCACTTAAGTCATCTCATTAGTACACTACACAACTTTCGCTTTTGGCTTTGAGTCCTGCTCAATTGCCTTCCCAATTTTGTTTTGATAAGCATGGTCTTATCCGTAACAAACTACACTCGGCATTTTGCAATTCAAGGAAATTCCTATTGATTGTAATTGACTATGCCAAAAAAACAAGCTATTAATTTAAACATATTTAATGTGTACAAGATAAAAATACAAAGTCATGTAAGTAATGACTCACGTGCCAATGGCATCATAACCGACTTCACCACCAACAAATTAATTATCAAAGGTGATACGGGTATTGGCGGAACAACCGCAGTTTTAAATATAACTGACCAAACCGTTATCATTATTTCCCCATTATCAGGGATGATAATTGGAAAGGAAAGAAAAAAAGAACCACATCAAATGTTTATCTATGAAAATTCTAAAGACCGATGGAACCATTTTGAAATTGAGTTACGAATAGGTAATCACATTGTACTAAACACAACTCCAGAACAAATAATTGAAGTTAAAAAAAATAATTTGACATTGTATAATAAACTAATGCAAATGCCATTCTTTGTTGATGAATCACAAGTGTATTCAGAAAGTGATTACCGAGCTAGCATGTCTGTCTTTTATGATATTCTATTTAATGAGCACAAAGGAAGGTTTACTCTTTCAACCGCAACACCAACTTATAAAAACCTAGATATTCCAAAGCATATTCTTAAGGATATGGAAATTTATAGAATAGAACGAGAAGTAAAACGACATAAAGAAGTAAGTGTTTCTGCTTTGAATAACTATTGGAACTTTATCAAGTCAAATTGTGAGAAAGGTATCAAGGTAGTACTATTTACCAACGACCTAAATAAGATTAAGAACATCTTAAACGAAGACAATTTAGGTTATAAGACGCAATTACTTGTCGGGGATACTTTATCGGTGAAAACTAGTGGTGTTAAAACCAAATCATACCAAGAGTATAACAATATAGTTAATGCAAAAATTGATGAAACAGCTCATGTATACATTTTATCAACTAAGTTCCAAATAGGATTCGATTTAGATTTTGACGCTAGTATTGGAATCATAATGGATGAACACTCAATCGTGGATAGTTATAATGTTAACCAAGCAATTCAAGCTTATGGAAGGGTTAGGGGAAATGTTATTGAAGCTAAAATATTCTATAGGTCCTTGCCTAAAACCAATATTGATATTTATGAGGTTGAAAGGCAAGTTGGATTGATTGAGTTTGAAAACGGTTATCTGAAAAGCATTCAGCCACATATAAACAATATTAATCATGCCTTAAGTTATCCTAAAACGAACCTTGTAAGTTCTTTGAAAGGTTATGGTTTTACGGTTGTAGATGAAGATACTCAGGGAGTAGTAATAACAACCTCCGTGAGTTTCCCAATCAAATATCGAAACCTAATTAATCAGGAGGATATGGATATTTTCATTCTTAATAAAGAGCTTGAAAGAGTTTATAGCAATATTAAAGGGGATGACCCAAATTTTAATGGTTTTGGAAAAAAGGATTTGTTGTTATGGGCAACCGCTTTTATGGCTGTTGAAACTCAATCGGAATATCTATTAAATGCAACAGCGGACCGATACGAAAGACTTTTGATAACCGCAAAAACATTTATTGATGTGAATGACCTTGCCAATCCTGATAAAATGAACGAAATGGATAAAATAACCAAGTTTAGAGTTTCCAAAACACAAATGGATATTGCAATAAAAAATGGTGCCTTATGCAAATTGAAGGAGGATGAAACTATTATGTCTGGATTAACATTTTCTCATAATTGGAGTACCCAATTATTCAAGGCAAAACAAATCATTAATAGTTTGTATGTGATACAGATGGTTGAAAATGGACAATATAGCGAGCAAACCAATAGAATTGTGCATGGTTTTAATGTAGTTAGCGAATGCATTTTAAACGATTATATCAAAGTACTATCAACAGAATCTAATCAAGATGTTAAGGCTTTGATAGAAAATGACAATAAAGAAGTGTTAGATAAACTTACAGAACGATTTTCAAAGGTGCTCACAAATAGAATAGCGTTCAACAATACTAACAGAAACATTATTAAACGGTTATCAAAACTAGAAGGTTATTCACAATCCGAGTTTAATCAAATTATGGATAAAGCCGAGAAAATTAAACGTTCATTATTGGAATGTAAACACGGTATTAGAAACACCATCAGGCTTAATACATACAGCATAGCCAAACAAGTAGAACGGCATAAATACTATATCTTATCACTACTTTCTTTGTCCTGTGCAGGTCACATGTTCGGGTTTAAAACAAGCAGTATTGATAATAGAGTATTCAACACTGCCACCAAAACAACGAGACAATTAAGAGGCTATACTCCTTACGAACTCATTCAATGCGACATCAAAAGTGCGTTTGCATCATTTTTGGATACTTTAGTAGGAAGCGATATAGCACAAGAGGTTTATAGTAATTTGGAAAAGAAGTATACCATTGAAAGAAGTGAAGCCAAAACGTGGTTTAACATGATGCTCAATGACAACAAAAGAAGTCCAAACGAAGCCAAAACATTTTTTAAAAATTGTGGTTATACAAAGAAACAAGTGACTAAAATTATTGAGTTAACACTGAAAGAAAAGGGAAGCTTTTATAAAACAATGACCAAAATGGAAGATAACCTGATTGAAACGTTTAAACACATCAACAGATTAGAGAATAATGTGGTTAGGTTACATGATGCTATCATAATTTACAATACACCGCAATTTCAGAATTTAACTTCAGTAATTGGAAATTACAAATTTGACATAAAATTAATTTGATATAAAATGGAAGTTTTAAATATAGAGAGGATATACCTATTACAAATAGCTAAGTTAATTAACAGAAAAGACGCAAGACCAGCCAGAACATGGTGCGAAAAAAACAATGTCAATGTGTATAAGGATTCTACTGGTGAATTTGTTTATCGAAGCGAATTTGAATTAGCTAACGATATGCAATTGATAATTAATTTAAAGTTGGTTTACGGCAAGGATTGGGAACAATATTACGAAGCTCACCTCAAAGGTGAGTTATACAAGTTGCTTCAATTCAGTATAGATAAGCCAAACAAAGAAAAAGGTTACACCCCAAAAGGGAAAATTAGTAAAAAATTATTTGGTGGGTCGTAGAAATAAATTACACTCGCATTAAAAAAAAACAATAAAGATGAAGATATTAAAATATAAAAAATTCACAGGCTTGCACATAGTCTGTAAGAAGTGTAATAAACTTATTGAGGTTACATCAGCTCCATATAAAGGCTGTAACCATCCATTTGAAAGACAAAAGTACAAAGCAATAATAAGTATAAATGGAGGTCGCAAAACGAGGGATTTGAAAGCATTGAGTTATGAAGATGCTATCAAAGAACTATTGGATTTTAAGCATGAACTAGAAAATCCCGTAAAGCTTTCTATAGCACCGAAAGTGGTAGAGATTAAAACTGAATTATTAACAGAATGTATTAAAATGTATGCAGATTGGTTGGAAAACATTGATGTCCCAAAGCATCAACAAGTAATCCGTTCCAATGGCTATATCAAATCAACTATTCGCTATGTTTTGAATTTTACGGACTTTTTACAGGTCAACAAAGTCAATTTAAACACTTTCAAAATCTATGATTTGACAGATGATATTGTTGGGAAGTATTACGAACATTTAGAACCATTATGTAAGTCCACATCAACGTATAATCACAACACCAAAGCCTTGAGGAATTTCAATAGCTATTTGATTGATAAAAAAGGATACTTAATTCCAAATTTCTTCAAAGATGTTAAATTAAAATACGAAAATGCCAATCCGATTAGCGTCAATGATGCCGATTTTACCAAGATATTGGATGCCATATCGGATGTAGATTCCGTTCATGTTTTCTCAAACGGTAAAAGAAGAAATATGTATAAAACTTATACAAAAGATGCTATAGAATTAGTGGCTTATACTGGAATGCGAATTGAAGAAACAATGATTTTGAAATATTCGGATATTGTGTTGGATGGTGATGGTAAGATTCAGCATTTAATAGGCACGGACTTGAAGTTTGATAGGGCTCACAATTGGAATAATTCTAAAGAACCTAAAAAGGTTTTGATTCCTTGTACCAAAGAATTGGAAGCATTATTGATTCGATTGAATTATAAGGAAAACTTGGGTGCTGATAAATATTTGATTGCTGGTGATGAGAAGATTTTAAGGAAGACCATAGCGGACCAATTGAGTGATTCGTTTACATTTTATAAGAAGAAAGCTGGTATATCAAGTAAAATAACGCTTAAGCACATGCGTAAAACATTCTTGACTAAACTTCATACCAAGACAGGCTTTGTTGAATCTATGGGTTACCAGAGGTCCGCTAAAGTAACGTTAGGTAATTATATTGATAAAGCAGAAGTAGTTAAAAAAGTAAATGAAATGGGATTTAGTTTCTTTGGTGACTAACAAAAATAAAAGGGTTCTACTTTAAATTAGTAGAGCCTTTTTTCTTTTGAGTGGTACACTTAACTCCACTCAAAAACTCCACTTAGACACCAACAAAAAAGCCTCACATTGCTGTAAGGCTTGATTTTACTTGTGGAGAATACCGGAGTCGAACCGGTTACCTCTTGCCTGCCAGGCAAGCGCTCTAGCCAAATGAGCTAATCCCCCCTCCAATATCTAATTTAAAAAGCAGTACTCAAGGATAATGATACTCCTGTACTTTGCGGAACATATCTACAAACTCCACCTGCACAAACTAAGCCACCTCTTTGTCTTCCATAGTTTAAGGCTATTCTTGATTTGCCTTTTTTATATGACCCTCCAAAGTTATAAAAATTAATTCTAAATGGGTCAATGCCACCAGAAATTTGTTGTTCATTTGGATTGTAACCATAGTTGTACATGTCCGTAATATACATTGACCAATTTGCATTGTGATTGTATTCAATTGTACTTGACATCCAATTTCTTCTGTCTGCATCTGCCCACATGTGTTCTAGCCCAAAAGTGAACGATTTTACTTTAGAAAACTTTAAAGTTGATTCGGCAGTCACAATATTTGTTTTTACTACTATATCTGCAGCAGTAGTAATTAATCGGTTGTTGTAGTACTGATTAATGTATGAAATAGATCCACTTAGCTTTTGGCTAAATTTTTTAGATAATTCTATATTGTAGTCTGAATAATATTTTTCTTTAGTTGAGAAAAAGTCTGTACTGTAATTAGGTGCATAATCACCATTTTGGTTTAGAAAAGTATATTTCCCACCTAGATTGTACCAATTAGAAAAATTTATTGACATTTTAGTTCCATATTTTCCTCCTAATGTAGTACCTTTTTTAAAATCATAATAAAAATCCACTTGACCACCCATTTCACCAGCTTTTCCAATTCCACTATTTGGGTCAATATTAACGCCAGCTTGTGCTTGATAGACATAAATATTTGAAAGAGTAGAATGGTTTTGTTTTGTTAAACTTGGTAAAAAGTTCATTAGCATATCATTATAAAACAAACTGGTTTTTCCTATTCCTGAAAATTGAGGTTCTCTTTCGGAAAGAAAAGTCATATTTTCCAATCTCCTTAAAGTTGCATCAAGTCCTAAGCCTTTTTTAGAATAGCCAAAATTCAGTAGTACAGCAGAACCTGGTTTTATAAAATCATTACTAATTTTATTTGATGCCGCTATTAAAACAGCATCTTTAGATTTGAAGTTATACTCACCGTTGATATAAAAATTATTCTTTACAAGACTTGCTCTTCCAGCGAATGCATTGGTTAATTCTGAGAAATTTGGCACTTCAAAATAACTCTTTTCATACCTTCCTACATAACTTAAACCAAATGTTAGTTCCAATTTGTTTTTTTTCAACAAAGAACTTAAATTAAAGTTTGAATCAAATCCAAAGATATCCCCTTTGGCTACTTCAAAGCCTGTTCTGTGTCTTCCGTATAAAGCAGTAAACGATATATTATCATTTGGAGTAAAACTTATTTTCCCTCCTCTAATAGCATTATTAATTCCGAGTGACCTATCCTCATAACTTCTTAATAATAATCCGCTTCCAAATTGCTCGTAAAAATGACCAATGGTTGCTTCCATTTTTTTTGATTTATAGTTTGCAAAGTAAATACCTAAATTAGTATTTTTATATTTAGGATTATAATTTAAAAGTGCTTGCGAAGTATATGATTCTACTTGAACACCCGTTGTCAATTTACCATAATTGTAATTTACATTTAGATAATTGTTTGATCGTAGTGGAATGGAATCGTGTTGCAGGTCTCTTTTTTTATCATTCAAATACCATTGTCCATTGGATTCAAATGAACCAAAAATTTTACTTTTAGGGGCTTCTATATTTTGATTTTGTTCTTGTGCGAATACTGTTATTGAAAATAGAAATAAAATTATAGTGATGTATTTGTTTTTCATTATTTCAATTCTTTTAATTTTTCAAATAATTCAGTTTCTCCTCCTGGTGTATGCCCGTTTTCTGTAAAAATAATTTTTCCATTTTTTACTACAATTAAGTAAGGGACGTTTGAAATTCCTAAAGCTCTTTTGAGATCTTGGTTCGTATCTAACAAAACAGAATAGCTCCATCCTTTTCCGTTCACCAATGGTTTAACTCTTTTTTGCGTTCTAGAATCATCTGTCGCAACCGCTATTAATTCAACATTTAATTCTTTCGTCCAATCCTCATAGACATCGCTAATAGCGTCTAATTCTTGGACACAAGGGCCGCACCAAGTTGCCCAAAAAGAAAAAATGTATAATTTGTCTTTTTCTGCAAAACTTGATTTTATTGTAATTGATTTTCCTTCAAGATTATTGATGGTGACATTCGGCAATACTTGTTGGGAAAAACAGTTGATTCCTACAAATAATAATAATAATAATGATTTTTTCATAGTTATGTTGTTTGAGTATATAAATAAATAAAAATTTATGCAGTATTGTAATTTTTTTTTTGTTTTATTTGCATTACTATTAATAAAACAACATAACTAACAATGAAAACTAACAAAACATTATTATTTTTACTTTCTTTTTATTTATTCCTATCTTGCAGTAAAGATAATTCATCTGGTACCAGTGGTGCCCCTGTTGTAGATGACACTCCTGTTTCAGGGCAATTTCAAAAAAGAGTATTAATTGAAGACTTTACAGGAACTTGGTGTGGATATTGTCCAAGAGTTGCTTATGGGATTGATAAGGTAATGCAAGCTACTACTAAAGCTGTTCCTGTGGCAATACATCAAAAATCAGGAAGCAATGATCCCTATGATTTTCCTGGCGCCTCTCCATTAACAGCCCAAATTAATTTATCAGGTTTTCCAACTGGTATGTTGAATAGAACTATAACATGGAATTACCCTGAAAATGCTAATATTTCTCAACCTAAAAATTTAGTAACAAATAATGTCGGATTAGGATTAGCAATGAATTCAACTGTAACAGGAGGCAATATAAATCTTGATGTAAAAGTAAAATTTGCTAGTGATTACAGCAATCTAAAATTAGTAGTTTATGTTCTTGAAGATAAATTAATTACCACGCAAGCTAACTACACTTCAAATTTATATGGAAGTGGGAATGTTGATCCTTTGGTTAATTTTGAAGAGAATCATGTGTTAAGAGCCTGTTTGACAGATATTTTAGGGGATGCAGTAACTGACTCCACTGTTTCTGGACAAACTGTTACAAAAAACTTTTCTGTAGCTGTACCCGCAAATATTTCTAATATAGCCAATATGAGTTTTGTTGCTTTTATTGTTGGTGCTGATAAAAAAGCGATCAACGTTAGATCCTCCGTCCCTGGTGAAAACCAAACTTTTGAGCAAAATCCATAATATTTATATTTAGATGTTCTAAAAATATATAAATAAGGTCTCTCTATTGGAGACCTTATTTTTTTGTAGATTTGTGATAGTATTTTGAAAAACAAACAAACAATGAATGTCCTTTCCTTACTTCAAAAAGTTGATATTGCTGAAAAAGTGAAACACGCCCCTGATGGGTCTTATCAAATTGGAATTGCCATTGGATCTTTTTTGCCTTTTGTTATTTTAGTAGGTATCGCCTATTGGATGTATTATCGCTCGAAAAACAGAAAAGATATCGACTAAAATTAGCTAAATTTGCATTCAAATAATTTCTAATGAGTAAAATCAGAATAACCAAACAATTTTCTTTTGAAACTGGTCATGCGCTTTATGGCTATGATGGAAAATGTAAGAATGTTCATGGACATAGCTATAAACTTTCAGTTACTGTCATAGGGACTCCTATTTTAGATCATTCCAATGTAAAATATGGAATGGTTATTGACTTTTCTGATTTGAAGAAGATTGTTAGAGAAGAAATTGTTGATCAATTTGATCATGCCACCGTTTTTAACAAAAACACTCCTCATGTTGAATTGGCCAATGAGCTTTATACGCGGGGACATCATGTTATTTTAGTGGATTATCAGCCCACTAGTGAAAATATGGTTATTGATTTTGCTAAGAAAATTTGTGATAGATTGCCTGATGATATTCAATTACATTCTTTAAAATTGCAAGAAACAGAAAGCTCTTTTGCCGAATGGTTCGCTTCAGATAATTTGTAATTTTTTACTTTTACTACATGGCCATTAAAAAAATTTATTTTGCCTCCGATCAACATTTTGGAGCTCCCACACCAGAAGAAAGTTTTCCTCGCGAGCAAAAATTTGTTGCATGGTTAGATGAAGTAAAAAAAGATGCCGATGCTATTTTTTTACTTGGTGATTTATTTGATTTTTGGTTTGAGTATAAAACGGTAGTTCCAAAAGGATTTGTGCGAGTTCTTGGTAAATTAGCAGAGATAAAAGACAGTGGAATTCCCATTTATTTTTTCGTTGGCAATCACGATTTATGGATGGATGATTACTTTGAAAAAGAGTTACACATTCCAGTTTATCGAGACAATAAAGAATTTACTTTTAATGGGAAAACGTTTTTAATTGGGCATGGAGACGGAAAAGGGCCTGGTGATAAAGGGTATAAACGAATGAAGAAAGTGTTTGTGCATCCTTTCTCTAAATGGTTGTATCGATGGTTGCATCCTGATATTGGAATGCGATTAGCTCATCATCTTTCTGTTAAAAATAAATTAATTTCAGGTGTTGAAGATGTGCGCTATCTTGGAGAAGACAAGGAATGGTTATTACTATATGCTAAACGAAAATTAGAAACCCAGCACTATAACTATTTTGTTTTCGGACACAGACATCTCCCAATGACAATTAAAATTGGTGAAAATTCAGAATATGTCAACCTAGGTGATTGGATTGGCTATTTTACGTACGGGGTTTTTGATGGCGAACAATTTGAATTAAAAAAGTTCTAATTTGACTCTCTCAACAAATACTCTAGCGTAACAGTATTTATTTTTCCGTCAGGAAACAATCCCTTTTTTTGTTGGAATGCCCCCACCGCTTTTAGCGTAATATCTCTAAAAAGTCCATCAACAGGAATTTTATATCCTTTTTTTACTAATATTTTCTGTAGTTCATAAACAAATGAATTAAAGTCACCCACTTTCAAACTGTATTTTTCAGGATTATTTTTAAATGTATCCATTAGAAATTTTCTTTTAATGAATTCATCATACTCTTTTCCTTTACAACCGCTTTCTTCAAAGGCAATAATGTCTTTATCATTTAATCCTTCATTTTTCATTTTAGCCGATTGAACCAATCGGTCTTCATAGCATTTTACAGCCGCTAATTTTTTAGTGTAAATAGCAACAACTGCTTTGGTATTTTCTGAATTATTATCGGGGTTTCTAACATCCACATCGTTAGTAGCCCAAGACAATCTTACATATCCATTCAAATCTTCAATGGCTTGGTGGTAGTTCAATATAGTAGTTTGGTCGTGATAGTTTGAATCTATTTTTTGGTTGCTTACATAGTCACTTCCCGGTGAATGAAAGCGTTTGTAATTATGATATAAGTTGAATCCTAAAATCAAGAGTATAATTGACAGAAGAACAATGATAATTTGCTTCATAATTTGTAAAGGTTATTTTTAGACAAAAATAGCTAAAAATTATGGTATCGTTTGTAGAATTAATTCTTCAAATCTTTCAGTCGAAGTTGCACTGTGACATTTCCATTAAACTCATTTTCATCAATGCAATACACGGCTTCAAAGGGATTTTGATTAGTAACTCTTTCTAATTTATTTCCTAAGCCAAAACCAATAGCAGCGAATCCTTCCGAGTCCTTTTGTTTTACGAATAATTTTAGATGTTCGTCGTTTTGCCCTAGTGGTTTAGCATAGCCCGTATCTTTTATGTTTTTGGTTATAAACACAGGGGCCATATTTTGAGGGCCAAAGGGTTCGAATTGATTTAATAATCGAATTAATTTGGGGTTGATGTCCTTAAAATTAATTTCGGCATCTACAGCAATTTCAGGAATCAGCAAATCGGGATGAATGGATTCTTCCACGGTTTTTTCAAAAGCTTCTTTGAAGGCTAAGTACTTTTCTTCTTTTAGGGTCATTCCGGCGGCATACATGTGTCCTCCGAATTGTTCAAGATATTCTGCGCAAGTTTCTAAGGCATTATAGATATCGAAATCTTTTACTGAACGAGCTGATGCTGCCAATTTATCACCACTTTTGGTGAAGACAATAGTTGGTCGATAGTATGTTTCTGTTAATCGCGAAGCTACAATACCAATAACTCCTTTGTGCCAATCTTCTTGATACACTACTGTTGAAAAATTTTCTTTTTCGTTGTTGGTTTCGATTTGCAATAATGCTTCCACTGTTATTTGTTTGTCTAACTCTTTTCTGTTGGAATTGTGTCGCTCAATTTCAGAGGCGAATATTTCAGCTTGGTCTAAATTGTATTCTGTTAAGAGTGCCACTGCTTCGTTTCCGTGTTTAATTCTACCCGCAGCATTAATTCGAGGAGCAATGATAAAAACGACATCGGTAATTGTTAGCACTTTTTTCTTTACATTTTGAATCAACGCTTTGATTCCAGGACGTGGGTTAGCATTGATGACCTCTAAACCAAATTTTGCTAAAACTCTATTTTCACCCGTTATGGGAACGATATCGGCTGCAATAGCTGTAGCGACTAAATCCAAATAGGGAATTAAATTTTCAATGGTTTGGTTTCTCTTTTCTGCTAATGCTTGGATTAATTTAAAACCCACGCCACAACCGCAAAGTTCATCATAAGGATAAGAGCAATCAGTACGTTTTGGATCGAGTACTGCCACTGCATTTGGTAATTCATCACCAGGTCGGTGATGGTCGCAGATAATAAAATCGATATTTTTATTGTTGGCATACTCAATATGGTCAATGGATTTGATTCCGCAATCGAGTGCAATAATTAATGAAAATTGATTGTCCTCAGCAAAGTCGATTCCCTTATAGGATATTCCGTAACCTTCATCGTATCGGTCGGGGATATAGGTAGCAACATTTGGATAATAACTTCGCAGATAACTTGCAACTAGAGACACTGCCGTTGTGCCATCCACATCATAATCACCAAAAACAAGAATATATTCTCCCTTCTTTATGGCCGTTTCGATACGAGCTACTGCTTTATCCATATCTTTCATCAGATAGGGGTTGTGTAAATCGTTTAAAGAGGGTCTGAAAAATGTTTTGGCTTGTTCGTAGGTTTCTATTCCACGTTGAATAAGTAATGTAGCAATGATTTCATCTATTTGAAGTTCGTTTTGAAGTTTTAGAACTTTCTCTTTTTCCGGCTTCGATTTTAATGTCCAACGCATAGGAATATTAGATATTAAATTTAACTATTAGATTTTGGCGTTTAAATGTTGTACAAATGTATTAAAATTGATTTGTAAATCAAATGGTTAACGGGACTATTTATGTTTATTATGGGAAGATAACAGCTCTTAAAAAAGACTATAGGTCCTTATAGACAAAGATTTTTTATAATAAATTGGAATAGGCTTTGGATTGAGGAGCTTTATTTTAGAGATTTTCCACCTACTACGGCCACAATTTCACCTTTTGGAGGTTTTGCTTCAAAGTATTTTAGTACTTCTTCGGCGGTGCCTCGAATGGTTTCTTCGTGTAGTTTTGACAATTCTCTAGAAACGGAAACAGGTCTGTCACTACCAAAATACTGAACAAATTCGGCTAAAGTTTTTAGTAATTTATGGGGGGACACATAGAATATCAGGGTACGATTTTCCTCTGCTAATGCCAGGTAACGTGTTTGTCTTCCCTTTTTTTCAGGTAAGAATCCTTCAAAGACAAATCGGTCGTTGGGTAAACCACTATTTACTAAAGCGGGTACAAAAGCGGTTGCTCCTGGTAAACAATCGACTTCAATATTATTTTCCACGCAAGCGCGGGTTAACAAAAATCCTGGGTCCGAAATGGCGGGTGTCCCTGCATCGGAAATTAGGGCAATGGTTTCTCCACCTTTTAATCGGGCAATCAAATTCTCAACGGTTTTGTGTTCATTGTGCATGTGATGGCTATGCATGTGGGTGGAAATCTCAAAATGCTTTAATAGTTTTCCGCTTGTTCGGGTATCTTCTGCTAGAATTAAATCGGCTTCTTTGAGCACTCTAATCGCTCTAAAAGTCATGTCTTCTAGGTTACCAATGGGTGTTGGAACGATATAAAGCTTCGCCATTTAGTTGAATTTGTTCTCTACAATTTCCAAAAATCGCTCCGCATATTCTTCACTTCCTACCCAATTATTATAATCGGGCTTGATGATTTCTTCAATAAAATCTTTAGCTTCTGCATATGAAGTAAAGGTATTTAATTGTGATAAGACCCTGTTGAAATCTTCATTATCATCTGCAAAAAGGTGTTTTACAAAAGCAATTCTATCGTTCATTCCAATATTAATCGCTTTTGAATGTTGATCATTTAGAGAAAGCGGTTTTTCGTCAATAATCTTTTTTAAGGAAGGAGGGACAACGATGTCATTTGGTTTGACAAAAACAGGTTCAGCATAATCACCTAAAAATTCTTCAAATGATATTTGTTTTGTTTCTTTTTTTGGTTTTTCGATTTTTTCTTGAACCACCTCTTCGGCTACATTTTCAATTGGAGCTTCGGCGGCTAATTCAAATATGGGTTCAAATGCAAAATCATTTTTTGGTTCTTCTTCTTCGATTTCTTCTTCTGGAAGTGTTATTTCTCCAATAATTATGGGTTCTTCTGTTTGAACTGGTTTTAGGTCCTCTTCCTCTTCCTCCAAAGTAATTGGTTCTTCTATTTCTTCCTCAAGTTCTTGTGTACTCCCAATTGGTTCCTCTTTAATAAGCTCATCTTCTTTATGAGATTCATCCTTACTACTATTTTCTTCCTCTGCTTTTAGGTCAGCAACTGGTATTTCTTTTGGACTTTCACTTGCAGCTTTATTTTCAACAAAGGCTTGTACTTTTTCTTCTAAGTCTTCTTTAACAACTTCAGATTTTATTTGCTCATAATTGTCGCCATAAAATTTTAAAATAGCCAATGCTTCATATAATTTTTGAGTTTCATGATACAATTGATCTACTTCCGATTTGTTTTTTAGCTTTAATACTCGGTGTGCAATGCTGATTAATTCGGCTTCCAATCTTTTTTTCATAACTTTTGAAATTATAATGTATAACGCTTCTCTTTTTTAATAAATTTGTTTCGATACAAAGTAATAAAAACAAATCCTTTTTTAAGGTCTAAAAATACAAAATGTTTCTCGAAAATACAGTAAATCATAAAGAACAATTTGGTTGGATTGAAGTAATCTGTGGTTCCATGTTTTCTGGAAAGACGGAAGAACTTATTCGTAGATTAAAGAGAGCGCAATTTGCAAAACAAAAAGTGGAGATTTTTAAACCTTCGGTTGATACTCGCTATGACGAAGCGATGGTGGTGTCACATAATCGAAATGAAATACGTTCAACACCCGTTCCTGCGGCTGCCAATATTGCCATTTTAGCTCAAGGTTGTGATGTAGTGGGTATTGATGAGGCCCAGTTTTTTGATGACGAAATTGTAAAAATATGTAATGATTTGGCTAATTCTGGAATTCGAGTGATTGTGGCTGGATTGGATATGGATTTTAAAGGTAATCCTTTCGGGCCTATGCCTGCGCTAATGGCTACTGCAGAATATGTGACTAAGGTTCATGCTGTTTGTACTAGAACAGGAAATCTTGCTCATTACAGCTTTAGAAAAGCCGATAGTGATAATTTAGTTTTACTTGGAGAAACTGAAGAATATGAGCCTTTGAGTCGTGCTGCCTATTATAAAGCCATGCGTGAAAACATTGATGTAAAGGATGCTCAGCAATTGTCTGAAGGCAAAAAAAATAGTCAAAAGTGACGTTGTCCATTCGAAATATTATCCCAATCATTAAAGCCAAGTTCGTTGGCATTAACGATATCGCTATTGTCGATAGTATTTCTATCGACAGTCGTTCTTTACAGCATAGTGAAAGCACTTTATTTTTTGCTATTGTAGGACCCAATAATGATGGACATCAGTTCATAGCTGAATTGCTTGAAAGTGGTGTTTTTAATTTTGTTGTCAATTATATACCATCCAATTTACAAGGCAAGGCTAATTTTTTGGTTGTTGAAAATACGCTTAAAGCCTTACAGACATTTGCCGCCACCTATCGCAGTGATTTTGATTTTCCTATAATTGGCATTACCGGAAGTAATGGAAAAACCATTATCAAAGAATGGTTGAATTTTTTGTTGAGTCCAGATTACAATATTATACGTTCCCCTAAAAGCTATAATTCCCAAGTAGGAGTACCACTTTCTGTTTTGGGCATTAATGAAAAACACAATCTTGGTATTTTTGAAGCTGGAATTTCTACTGTGAATGAAATGGTAAATCTTCAGCACATCATCCATCCCACAATTGGTATTTTATCTAATATTGGTTCGGCTCACGATGAAGGTTTTCACGATGCTGGAGAAAAAATAAAAGAAAAATTAAAACTATTCTCATCTGTAGAAGTTTTAATTATGAATAAAAACAGAACGATAGAAGCCTTTTTAAATCCCAAAATAAAAACGTTTAGTTGGAGTTCCGAAGATGGAAAAGCCGATGTTTTTGTAATAGCCAAAGAAAGCTTAGATAAGACAGAACTCAAAATAACTTTTCAGAAGTTGTGTTTCAAAATCAGCATTCCTTTTGCCGATCAAGCTTCTATTGAAAATGCCATGCATTGTTTGATGGTTCTATTGTACTTCAGATATGATCAAGATATTATTCAGCAACGAATGACCATGTTGTATCCTGTTGAAATGCGGTTGAAAGTTAAAAATGGAATTAATAACACGACACTTTTAGATGATAGTTATAGTTCTGATTTTCAATCTTTAAAAATAGCTTTGGATTTTCTGGAGAGTCAGAAACAGTATAAAAAGAAAACTTTAATTCTTTCTGACATTTTTCAAAGTGGTTTGGTAACTAATGAATTGTATTCTCAGGTTTCTCATTTGATTGTTTCTAACAAAATTAATCGTGTGATTGCAATTGGAAAAACCATATCGGGGTTTAAAAATAAGTTTCCGAATTGCGTTGCCTTTGAAACTACTGAAAGGTTTTTGGAAGGAATGGACCAATTGACATTTGAAAATGAAACCATTTTGATAAAAGGTGCCCGTCATTTTCATTTTGAAGAAATAGTTGCTTCCCTCGAACAAAAAACTCACGAAACTGTTTTGGAAATCAATTTAAATGCGATAAGTCACAATTTGAATTTCTATAAATCGAAATTAAACCCAGCAACCAAAATGATGGCAATGGTAAAGGCGTTTGGTTATGGCAATGGCGGATTTGAAGTAGCTAAATTGCTTTCTCATCACAAAGTTGATTATTTAGGCGTCGCTTTTGCTGATGAGGGCATTGCGTTAAAAAGTGCTGGAATTGATTTACCCATCATGGTTTTGAATCCTGAAACCACAAGTTTTGCTGCGATTATTCAACATCAATTAGAGCCCGAAATATATTCGATAAAAGGATTGACTGTTTTTTTGAAACTTGCTGAACAAAAGAAATTAAAAAATTTTCCTATTCATATTAAATTGGATACAGGAATGCATCGATTAGGTTTTGAAGAAGAAAATATGAATGAATTAATTGCCAAACTCAAAGGGAATAAAGCAGTTCTGGTGAAAAGTATTTTGTCTCACTTGGCCACAAGTGATGATACAAAGTTTATTGATTTTACACTCACTCAAATTAAATTATTTGATGAATTATCCTCTAAATTAATGAGTGCATTGCAGATACACCCTATTCGCCATATTTTAAATACTTCGGGGATTTCCAATTATCAGCAAGCGCAATACGATATGGTTCGATTGGGAATTGGACTATATGGTGTTTCCAATGATGAAGATGAGCAAAAATTATTGGAAAATGTAGGGACTTTAAAATCTATTATTTCTCAAATACGAACTATTGAAGCAGGAGAGAGTGTGGGTTATGGCAGAAGATTCATAGCCGAAAAGCAAACCAAAATAGCTACGATACCTATTGGCTATGCCGATGGAATTTCGAGACATTGGGGTAATGGAGTTGGGTTTGTGGTTATAAAAAACAAGAAAGCATCTATTATTGGAAGTATTTGTATGGATATGTTAATGGTCGATATTACAACTATTGATTGTAAAGAAGGAAACGAAGTAATTATTTTTGGAGAAAATCCAACCGTGACTTACATGTCTGAACAATTGGGGACTATTCCTTATGAAATTATGACGAGCATCTCACAACGTGTCAAGCGAATCTTCTATAGAGAGTAGTAATAATTCTACAAAATTTTTAATAAAGTGTTAAAATATTAGTTATTTTTGTAAGGTTAACCAAAAACAAATAAATATGGGATTTTTTGCAGATTTTAAAGCCTCTTTAATGAAAGGCGATGTATTGAGTTTAGCTACTGCAGTTGTTATCGGTGGAGCTTTTGGTAAAATAGTAAGTTCTGCTGTTGATGATTTAATTATGCCTTTAGTTGGGTTAATCACAAAAGGAACAGATTTCACTCAAAAGTTTATTTCTTTAAATGGTGAATCGTATGAAAACCTTGCTGCGGCTAAAAAAGCAGGTGCAAGTGTCATGACTTATGGTAACTTTGTTCAAGCAGTAATTAACTTTGTTATTGTTTCCTTCTTTATCTTTGTTGTATTAAGAGCTGCTGAAAGAGCTAAAAAGAAAGAAGCAGTTGTTGCACCAGTTGTTCCAGCTGGACCTACTCAAGAAGAATTGCTTACTCAAATTAGAGATTTATTAAAAAAATAATAGACCGCTACATTATATATTCTAACTTAACCGCTTCTTAATTGAAGCGGTTTTTCTTTTTTTAGAAAGTTGATCAACTAATTGTTTTTCTCTCTACTTTTGTACCTCTTAATATTTTATAAAAATCTAAATAAAAGTATATGAAAGTTGCCGTAGTAGGTGCAACCGGAATGGTTGGCGAAGTAATGCTTCAAGTATTAGCAGAAAGAAATTTTCCTGTAACCGAATTAATTCCTGTGGCTTCAGAAAAGTCTATAGGAAAGGAAATTGAATTTAAAGGAAAGAAATATAAGGTTGTTGGTATGCAAACTGCTGTTGACATGAAAGCGGATGTAGCTTTGTTTTCAGCGGGCGGACAAACCTCTTTAGATTGGGCGCCAAAATTTGCAGCAGCAGGAACTACCGTTATAGACAATTCCTCGGCTTGGAGAATGGATCACACTAAAAAATTAATTGTTCCAGAAATCAATGCTTCTGAATTGACTAAAGAGGATAAAATCATTGCTAATCCCAATTGTTCTACCATTCAAATGGTTATGGTTTTAGCGCCATTGCATAAAAAATACAAAATTAAGCGTGTTATTGTATCCACCTATCAGTCGATAACTGGCACTGGAGTTAAAGCGGTTCAACAGTTAGAAAATGAATATGCTGGAATTCAGGGTGAAATGGCCTATAAATATCCAATTCACCGTAATGCGATTCCTCAGTGTGATAGTTTTGAGGAGAATGGTTATACCAAAGAGGAGATGAAATTGGTTCGCGAAACTCAAAAAATATTAAGTGATAACAGTATAGCTGTTACTGCAACTGCTATTCGTGTACCAATTGTTGGTGGCCATAGTGAAGCAGTGAATGTTGAATTTAGTACTGATTTTAATGTAAGTGACATCAGAGAACTATTGCATCATACCGATGGGGTCATCGTTCAAGATAATAATGATACCTATACGTACCCAATGCCTTTGTATGCTCAAGGTAAAGATGATGTTTTTGTGGGAAGAATTCGCCGTGATGAAAGCCAACCCAATTCTTTAAATATGTGGATTGTAGCTGATAATTTGAGAAAAGGGGCAGCAACAAATACTGTTCAAATTGCCGAATATTTAGTCGCAAATAAATTAGTTTAATTCTAATTTTTATAGATAACCATTTGAATTTTCAAATCTTAAAGTTTGTTAATTCAAATGGTTTTTCATTTCTAGTTGGTTACATTTGCCCAGATGAATACAAAGTATACTTTTTTAAGTTTGTTTTTTGGATTGTCAGTATTGTTTGCACTACTGCTTCAATCGGGGCACTCTTTTAGTCATTTTGAAAAGGAACTTGCCGAAAAACACTGTCATCACAAATTAGGGAAAAGCAGAACCGAATTAACGCACGCCCATCACCAAAATGATCATTGTTTTGTTTGTGAATTTGCGTTTAGTTCTTCCATACAATCTAATTTTTTTGTTTTTAATTTTAAGACAACAGTAATTCCAAACTTTTATTCTTTTTTCTATTCTAAAGAAATCACACAGTCTTTTCGTGGTAGTCTTTTTGCGCTGCGAGCCCCTCCAATTGTTGTTTAAATCACTTTTTTGAATTAAATAATAATCACTCTATTTCTTAAAGAACCTTTATATTTTCAAGGATATAAAAAATGAATTAGACTAAATTTTCTCCAATGAAATTATTTTTATTAGCCCTACTATTAGGGTTTTCTATAGGTGCTCATGCACAAAACAAAGTTGTAGGCACGATTAAAGACAAACAAAACAAGATTGTATCGGGTGTTACCATCAACATTCCGGAACTTCATAAAGAAACTATTTCTGATGAAAACGGAACGTATAGTTTTATTAATTTACCCAATGGAAGTTTCAGAATTGTATTTTCATTTATTGGGTTTGCCACCCAATCAAAAGAAATAACCATCAATCAAAAAGAACTGAAATTAGATGTTGTTTTAGAAGAAACACTACATCAAATGGATGAGGTTATTATTTCTACTGCGTTCAATAAATTACAATCTCAAAACGTAATGAAAGTGGAACATCAATCGATGAAATCGCTTTCTCAGAAAGGAACATCGACTCTAATTGAAGGTTTAGCAACCATTCCGGGCGTTTCTCAAGTATCCACTGGAACTTCTATTGGAAAACCAGTAATTCGAGGATTGAGTGGCAACCGTGTTTTGGTTTATTCACAAGGGGTTCGAATGGAAAACCAACAATTTGGGGAAGAACATGGATTAGGGTTAAATGATGCGGGAATAGAAAGTGTTGAGGTTATTAAAGGGCCTGCTTCCTTGCTTTACGGTTCGGATGCTATTGGTGGAGTTTTGTATTTTAATCCTGAAAAATTTGCCAGTCCCAACACGGTTGATGCCAATTTCAGTCAAAAAGTATTTTCAAATACTAATGGAAGTAATTCCTCTATAGGTTTAAAAGCCTCTTCCGATAATTTCAAGTTTTTAGCTCGAGGCAGTTACAACACCCATGCTGACTATAAAATTCCAGAAGGGGATAGAGTTACTAATACCCGTTACAATGAAACTGATTTTAAAACGGCATTAGGTTATTCTAATTCTAAATATACTTCCACGTTGCGTTATAATTTCAATAAATTGGATTTAGGAATCCCAGAAAACGGCTATGCCGATCAAACTTCAACTAAGATAACGACTTTTCCAAAGCAAGCTGTTTTTGCCAATATTTTGAGTTTCAATAATACGGTATTCTTCAAAAACTCAAAACTAGATGCAGATTTAGGATATATCTCAAATGATAGAAGTGAGTTTGAAAATAGTAATATTGCCAATTTGCACATGGTTTTGAATACTTTAAATTACAATGTAAAATATTATTTACCTAAAGTCGGCAAGTTTGAATCAATTGTAGGCACACAAGGCATGCATCAGACTAATACAAATTCGGGCGATGAATATCTTATACCCGATGCTACCACCAATGATTTTGGGGTTTTCGGAACCGCAAATTATGAATGGGATAAAAATGTTGTTCAAGCAGGAATTCGGTTTGACAATAGGGATGTAACCTCAACTGAACACGGAATTTTAGGCACTCAAGGCTATTTTCAAGCTATTGACAAGAAGTTTCAAAGTTTTAATTCCTCTTTGGGATTCAAAACCGATTTGAAAAAGAACCTTATTCTCCGAGTTAATGTTGCCTCTGGATTTAGAGCTCCTAACTTGGCTGAATTAACCTCCAATGGTGTTCATGAAGGAAGTAATCGCTATGAAATTGGTAATGTTAATTTGCAAAATGAACAAAACTTCCAAACCGATTTGAATATCGAATACCGAAACCCTCATTTTGAATTATTTATCAATGGGTTTTACAACCACATCAACAATTATATTTTTATAGCTCCTAATGGCACTATCATCAACGGATTCAATGCCTATAATTATACACAAGCCAATGCTAATTTATATGGTGGAGAAGCGGGAATTCACTTTCACCCGCATCCATTGGATTGGTTGCATATTACCTCTAGTTTTGAAAGTGTAACTGGTAAAAAGCAAAACGGAGACTATTTGCCATTAATTCCTGCCAACAAATGGAACAATTCTATTAAAACCGAATTCAAATCGACTAAGTATTTAAAAGATAGTTTTGCTGTATTGAATATAGAATATACTTTACCTCAAAATAATCCCGGACAGTTTGAAACCAAAACCGATGATTATACCCTGATTAATGTTGGATTGGGAAGTAAAGTAACTTTGAGAAAAACAGCTTTTGAGGTTAATTTGAATGGGAATAACCTTTTGAATAAAACTTATATTTCGCACCTATCAAGACTAAAGCCTGATGGGATTCCAAATATTGGAAGAAATATAATATTGGGTGTTAATTTCAATATTTAAGTCATAAATAATGGTTAGTGCAAAAAAACACAACTAAAAATAGGGATTATTCAAAAAAATAATTCTATTTTTACCCTATCACTAACCATTAAATCAGACTATTATGAATTCAATGTTTACCAAAATTGTTCGATTGCTCCTAGGATTACTTCTTGTTTTGTTTGGATTAAACAAACTTTTACCTACCCCATTTATACCTTTACCCCAACTTCCAGCCAAAGCAGCAGACTTCATGTTTTCTTTGGTTGCTACAGGATATGTCTTAAAAACGGTTGGTACTTTAGAAATTCTAATAGGAGCATTACTATTAGCTAAGAAATGGGTAGCTTTTGCTTTAATAGCACTAGTTCCGATTTCTCTAAACATTCTTTTGTTTCATCTTTTTTTGGATGCCTCAGGAATCGCTGGAGCTTTATTGGTAGCTACTTTGAATGTCATTTTGATTTATAAACATTGGTCGCAATACAATTCTCTTTTTTTATAAAATGAAAAAACTCCGAAGAATTTTCGGAGTTTTTTTTTAATATTTTATTTTTTTCATGTGAGCCATTATCCGAGCGATTTTTATTTTCCTTTTTTCAATGTAAGCTGAAGAATTGGATGCCTTAAACTTTCTTGGATTTGGTAATATTGCAGCTATTCCAATGGCTTGCGTTTTGCTTAAACTTTTAGCATCGGTTTTGTACCAATATTGTGCAGCTGCTTCAGCTCCATACACTCCATCCCCCATTTCAATACTGTTCAGATAGACTTCCATAATGCGTTCTTTTCCCCAAACTAATTCTATCAAGAAAGTAAAATAAGCTTCTAGTCCTTTTCTAACATAGCTTCTACCTTGCCAAAGAAATACGTTTTTAGCTGTTTGTTGCGAGATGGTGCTTCCCCCTTTTAGTTTTCTTCCTCGGTTGTTATTTTTGAAAGCCTTTTGCATGGCTGTAAAATCAAAACCATTATGGTTTAAAAAATTACCATCTTCACTGGCAATGACTGCTTTTTGAAGATTGGGCGAGATCTTCTCTATGGATTGCCAATCGTGGCTGCACTTCATTTCTTTTCCCTCCCATTTTTGCTCTATGCTTCTTGTAATCATCAATGGTGTAATTGGAACTGGAACCCATTTGAAAACGATTACAAAAAAAATAGAAACTCCAAAAAACCATAGCATTGCTTTCCAAATAAAGCGTTTTAGTTTTTGAAAGAAGGTACGATTTGTTGTTTTTGAATTCTTTTTTGTTGCCATTTAGATTAATTCTGCTAATTCTTTTCCTATTAAACTTCCGATTGCAACTCCCATGCCGCCTAATCGAACACCGCAATATACATTTTCAGACAATTGTGAAACAATAGGTTTTTTGTGTGAACCCACTCCCATAATACCACTCCAGCGATGGGCAATTGTAAAATCTTTGCCGGGCAAAATTACTTCTTTTAATAGTGTTTCCAATCGATTCTGGATTATTTCTGTTTGCGATAAATCAGTAGTGGTTTCTCCTTCAAAATCTAAATTTCGTCCACCACCCAACAGAATTCTATCTTCAAAATTTCTAAAATAGTAGTATCCTTTATCTAAATGAAAAGTTCCGCGTATGTCTAAATTGGGAATAGGTTCAGTTATAAGTACTTGTGCTCGAGCTGGTTTTACAGCATTATTGGTTAATTGCGAAGCAAAACCATTGGTGGCAAACAGCAATTTATGGGTCACAAATGAGAAATCATTAACTAACACTTCCACTGAATTGTTTTTGTCTGTGAACGATGTTACGGTGGCTTGATTTAAAATGAGTATCTCTTTTGAAACGGCTTCTTTTAAAAGCGCCTGCATCATATTTCCTGTGTCAATCTGTGCTTCAAACGGATTGAAAATCGTATACTCTTTGATATTTTTAAAATCAAATCGGTCGACTTCTTTTGAAAAAACGTCGATTTTAAACAATGGTTTTATAATTTCATTGATAAAAGGAAGCTTTTGCAAACATTCTGTATAAGTAGTATCGTCCTCCTTTAAAAACAATTCATAACCCCCATAAGGTTTAAAATCCAAAGCAGCATCACCGACTCGTTTTCGCAATAATTGTAATCCGCTCCATCTTTTTTGTATGAGTTGGATTACTTCTTCTTCCGAATGTGATTTTAAGTCGTCAATAATTTCGGACAAACTTCCAAAACACGCAAAACCTGCATTTTTTGTACTCGCACCTTGTGGTAAAATCCCTTTTTCAAGGATTATAATTTTGCTTTCAGGGTAGCGTTCTCGTAGATGTAAGGCACAATGTAAACCAACTATACCACTGCCAACAATAGTAAAATCAACCTTTGAAAACCAATTCTTAATTTCCCAATAACTTAATTGCATGAAATATTATTTTGCATAAAAATACTATTTTTTGTAATTGCTTTATAATTACACTTTGTTTTTTATTCAAAATATTCTGAATAAAAATGTGAATTAATTAGTGGTTAAGACAATTTTAATTTAATATGTTAATATCTTTTTGGGTTTATTTAAAAGTTCTCTTAAATCTTTAAATATTTTTGTCTTCTTAAACTAAAAAAACTAAATAACATGAAGTACAAATTACTTTCAATTGTGATGTTAATGATTACAAGTTTGTCATTGGCACAACAAAGAGGTTCGTTTTGGAGTTCACCTGCTAGGGCAAATAGTACGCCTTTAGATAGCAAAATGAATTTGCCTACTAGAACGCTTTTAGATTTAGATTTAAATGCTTTTAAAAGCAGTTTGTCTCACGTTCCACAGCGTGGTGATTTACATGCTAATTCTAGCATTATTGTTTCTTTGCCTAATTCTGATGGGCAAATGGAAAATTTTAAAGTCTATGAAAACTCTAACATGGATCCAGCTTTAGCTGCTCGTTATCCTGAAATTAAATCTTATGTTGGTATTGGAATAGAAAATCCAACTTCAACAGCTTATTTCAGTGTGTCTCCATTAGGATTCAAATCGATGGTTATATATGCTGACCGTTCTGCAGTTTTTATTGAGCCAGTTTCTCAAGATTTAATTACCTATTCTGTTTATAAAAAATCAGACAAAGCGGCTTCTCTTAACAAATTTGAATGTAAAGTCATTGACCATGCACAAGCACAATTAGGCACTAACATTACAGCTAGACCTAATGCTGATGATGGAACTTTAAGAACTTTTCGTTTAGCCATGTCGGTTACTGGTGAATATACTGCTTATTTTGGCGGTACAAAAGCTTTGGCGTTGGCGGGAATCAACAACTCCTTAACTCGTGTGAATGGTGTTTTTGAAAAAGACTTTGGAGTTCACATGAATTTGATTGCCAATACAGATTTAGTTATTTATACCGATGCCACTACTGATCCTTATGATGCTGCAGCTACTGGTGCAGCGGGCAGTTGGAACCAACAATTGCAGACTACTTTAACTAATGTTATTGGAAGTGCCAACTACGATGTAGGACACCTTTTTGGTGCCACAGGTGGTGGTGGTAATGCCGGATGTATTGCGTGTGTTTGTATCAATCCAACAACTTCAGTTCCATTAGGAAAAGGAAGTGGATTTACTTCTCCAGCTGATGGAATTCCTGCAGGAGATAACTTTGATATTGACTATGTAGCTCACGAAATGGGACATCAATTTGGTGGAAACCATACGTTTACTTTTAGTAATGAAGGCACTATTGCTCAAGTGGAACCAGGAAGTGGGACTACTATTATGGGATATGCTGGAATTACGGGTGCTACCGACGTACAAGCACATTCCGATCCTTTCTTTCATGCTGTAAGTATTCAACAGGTAACTAATTATATCAAAACAACGACCTGTCAAACCAATACCGCTACTGGAAATGCTATTCCAACCGCTAACGCAGGTTTGGATTATACGATTCCAAAAGGAACCGCATTTATGTTGACAGGCGCAGGAACAGATGCAAATGCTGATGCATTGACGTATGACTGGGAAGAAATGGATGCAGGAACATCAAGCACTACTTATCCAAGTGTTACTGCTACTTCAGGTCCAGCTTTTAAATCGTTTGTAACTTCTACAAGTCCTATCCGATATTTTCCTCAAATGTCAACTGTATTAACAGGTGCAACGTCTTGGAAATGGGAAGCTGTTCCAAATGTTGCAAGAACTTTAAATTTCAGGTTAACAGTTCGCGATAATCATGCTGGTGGTCCAGCTAACAATAGCGATGATATGATTGTAACCGTGAATACTACAGCTGGTCCGTTTACAGTAACGTCTCCTAACACTGCCGTTTCTTATGTGGGTGGTTCTACACAAACTGTTACATGGAATGTAGCTGGAACAACTGCCAACAACGTAAATTGTGCCAATGTAGATATCTTACTTTCTACGGACGGTGGAGCTACTTGGTCTACGTTATTAGCCGCTACTCCAAATGACGGAACTCAAGCCGTTACTATTCCAAATACACCAAGTACTACTTGTAGAATCATGGTAAAAGGAAGCAATCATATTTTCTTTGATGTGTCTAATACTAACTTTACTATCACTGCAGGTTCAACAGATACTGTAGCGCCTACTGCGCCAACCTTAACTGCTTCTGGAACCACACAAACTACTACTAGTTTATCATGGACAGGTGCTACAGACAACGTAGCAGTAACTGGATATGATGTATACCAAGGAACTACTTTATTAGGTTCTACCACCACCGCTACCACGTATGCCGTTTCAGGTTTAACCGCTTCAACGACTTACACTTTTACGGTTAAGGCTAAAGATGCTGCCGGAAATGTTTCTGTCGCTAGTAATGCTGTTGCTGTAACGACCTTAGCTCCAGTGCCAGATACAACAGCGCCAACAGCACCTACCTTATCTGCTTCTGGAACTACTTTAACAACAACTAACTTATCTTGGACAGGGGCTACCGATAACGTAGGAGTAACAGGATATAATGTATACCAAGGAACCACTTTATTAGGTTCTACTACTACTGCTACTAGTTTTGCAGTAACGGGATTAACCGCTTCCACTACTTATACGTTCTACGTACAAGCTAAAGATGCTGCTGGAAATATTTCTGTAGCAAGTAATACGGTATCCGTTACCACCTTAACTCCAGATACTACAGCTCCAACAGCGCCGACATTGTCTGCTTCTGGAACTACAGCAACCACTACTAATTTATCTTGGACAGGGGCTACAGACAATGTAGCAGTGACTGGTTACGATGTTTATAAAGGAACTACCTTATTAGGTTCTACTACAACTGCCACTACTTTTGCTGTAACAGGCTTAACAGCTTCAACTGCTTATACGTTTACCGTTAAAGCTAAAGATGCTGCTGGAAATGTTTCCGTAGCAAGTAACACAGTTTCAGTTACTACTCTAGCCAATACAGTTACCTATTGTACTTCAACGTCAAGTATTACTACTGATGAGAAAATTGGTAAAGTAGTTTTCGGAACCATCAGCAATACTTCTACAGGAACGGCTGGTTATGAAGACTTTACCGCACTTTCTACCAATGTAGTTAGAGGTACTGCTTATACTATTACGATTACACCAAATTGGACTTCTACAAAATACAAAGAAGGATATGCAGTATATATTGATTATAACGGAAACGGAGTGTTCACGGATGCTGGAGAAAAAGTTTGGACCAAAGCTGCTTCTACTACAACGCCAGTAACAGGAACATTCACTATCCCTACTACAGCTACTTTAGGAGCGACTAGAATGAGAGTTCAAATGGATTATAATGCTATTCCATCTTCTTCTTGCGGTTCGTTTACTTATGGTCAAGTAGAAGATTATACCGTGAACATTTCGTTAACGGCTAAAATGGACGAAACAGCCTCTAACACTGCTATTACCTTTACACTTTATCCTAATCCAGTAAATGGTAATGTATTGAACATTGCTAATCTTGAACAAGCTTCTGACTACAGAATCTTCAACATGATGGGACAAGAATTAGGAAACGGAAGAATTGAAAACGAAGGCACCATCAATGTTGGAACCCTAACTTCAGGCACCTATTTAATTGAAGTGTCCAACGAAAATGGAACCACTACAAAACGTTTCATAAAACAATAATAAGTTTTATTAATGCTAAAAACCACATCAGCAATGATGTGGTTTTTTTTATACTATCACTTACCAATAGAATACTAAGGATGTTTTATTACATTTGATACAACAAAAAAAAGAAAATAAAATTAACAGATGAGAAAAGGTATTATTTATATTATTTTATTGACTTTTAGTCAGATGTCATTTGCTACTACTATATCCGTTTCCTCTATAGTGGCATTGCAGTCGGCGGTTACTACTGCCTCAGCAGGAGATACTATTATATTGGCTGATGGAACGTATCTCAATACTACATTAACCATTGGCACCAGTAATATTACCATACAATCAACTACTCCTGGTGGGGTATTTTTAAACGGAACCAATGCTATTTCAATCACTGGAAATTATATTACATTTAGTGGATTTCAATTTACTTCGGGAACTATTACCTCTAGTGCTATTACTGTGAATGGTTCGAATAGTACTTTAACTCAATTGAATTTTAACGGCTACGATGCTACTCACATGATTATTATATCGGGGAGTTATAACTTGGTGACAAATTGCAATTTCCAAAACAAACCCGCAACTAATTTGGTGAATCATGGAGGCACTGGCGATATGGTTCAGATTATTCCGAATGCAACCCTTGCTGGCTATAACACCATTCGATATTGTTCGTTTCAGCACATGCCTGGTTTTGGGGGTGATTATGGTAACGAATGCATCCGAATTGGGGATGGTGCTTATGCTACCGACATCTCTAGAACAGTAGTAGAATATTGCTACTTTGAAGATACGGGCAATGGCGACAGTGAAGCCATATCAGTTAAGTCAAGAGAAAACGTGTTGCGATTTAATACCATGAACAATAATCCGAATGCGATGTTCAGTTTCCGAAACGGAGATAACAATGTTGCCTACAGCAATTTTTTTATTAGATCCGGTGGCATCAGATGCAAGGAATCCAATAATATCTTTTGCTATAATAATTATTTTGAACAATCAGGCATCAATCAAAATACGACGCTACCGGGTTCAGGAACCGCACCAATATCTTTAGAATATTATGGTACTGGATATGGAAATAACTTTAATATGATTCATAATACTTTTTACAAATGTATCAGTTCACCAATTGGTACAGGATTGACCAACTGTACTTGGGCAAATAATATCTTTTATTCCGATTCAGGGACTCTATTTTCTGGAACCGCTTCAGGACAGAGTTTTGCCGGCAATCTCTATCAAGGAACTCTTGGCATTGCTATTCCTTCAGGAATGAACAATATAGACCCTTTGCTGACGTTATCTCCCAACGGCTATTATGTATTGTCTGCTACAAGTCCTGCCATTGGAGCTGCTTCTTCAAGCTACCCTTCCATTTTAGATTTACCAACACTGGCTAACGATTCTTCTTTGTTGAAAGACTTTGAAGGGCAAGATCGGCCAGCATTGATAACAGCAAAAGATGTAGGTTGTGACCAATATTCCACCGAAACCATTATAAATCAACCTTTGACACTTTGTGATGTTGGGCCTACTTATTTATGTACTGCGTTATCCGTCACTATTGTTACAAACGAAATAAACGCACTTGTGTTATATCCAAACCCAGTGAATGACACTATCCTGCATATTGCTAATCTTGAACAAGCTTCTAACTACAGGATCTTCAACACGATGGGACAAGAAGTAGGAAACGGAAAAATTGAAAACAAAGGCACCATCAATGTAGAAAACTTAACTTCAGGCAACTATTTGATTCAAATAGGTAACGAAAATGGAACAACAACAAAACGTTTTATTAAGTAATAAGTAAGACAATAATCGAAATCCCGTTAGGGATGATAGTTACTAAATTATATTAGCTTAACATTAGTTATACCACCTTTTTATAAAGGTGCATTAATCATAAATTTAGTAAAGTCATTTTTTGATAAATTAATTACGCCACTAAAATAACATTCTCCACCACCTAATACTGTCATGTATTTCTTTTTCCATTGTTCGTCCTTGACTCTACACATACAATTTACATAAACAACTTTTTCACCTTTCTCATTAAGGCAGGCACAATATTGTCTTTTATAATCATTCAAATTAATTTTTATTTTGTTAGGATTTAATGATTTAGGAAAGGCATCAACATCATCCTGCATTTTCTTTACTGCTTTGATAAGAATAGTATTGGTTTGATTTACTTCTTCATTAGTCAAATCAAACTTTTTGTCTGAATAACAGTCATTAATTAATGCTATATAAATTTCACCGTTTGAATTTTTAATAAGTTTATCAGAGATTTCTTTGGAAGAATCTCTGCAACTGATCAAAACTAAGATGATGAAAAAAGATAGGATTTGTTTCACTATTTCGTGCTGTTTTATTTACCAAATATACACAAAACACAACAAAAAGAAAGTTGCTCAGTAGAAGACAACAACTACTGGCAACTTTCAAGAAAAACCGATGCAGCTCAGTTTTTATTACATCAGTTCCACAATACAGTGACCTTCCTCAGTGGAAATATTAGCTATATTTAAAAACGGATTATCAAGGTCTAATTCACTCATGTTTATTATTTTGGATGTGTTTTTGATTACAATAACCTTCAACAATCCATCTTTAGGGCATTTTTTATATGGCGCAAGGTAGAACAGCAAATCTACATTCCCGTCATTAATGACATTGATAGTGTCTCCAGATGCAAAAGTGTGGTTCAAAACATTCTTTTCTTTACCGCCCTGAATCGTTCTTCTAAAGATTAACTGCTCTCTACTGCGAATAGTAGCCAAATCAAAAAACAATGCCGCTTCCATAGGATCTTCTTTAAAATGAATCATCAGCGCACCAAGATTGGCATACATTTCGACCATTGCCGTTCGAATAATGTTTTCTAAAGCGATACTTTTCTCTGAGGTAGCTCCTTTATTTCCCAATTGAATGGAACGTGCCTTCACTAAATCAATATAGAAATTTTTAACATCAATATAGGTTTCTGCTAATTCGGTAATGTTCTTCATACTTTCTGCTAATGTTTTTACAGCGGCAATCCTGCTTTCGGTAGTACCGCCGTAAAAAGGCTTCATAAGTGATGGAAACAGCGCTTTAAATTCGGGTGAATCCTTCTCAAAAATATCCAATACTTTGCGCATCCAATAGTTGGATTTAACAGGCGATAGCAAAGCTAGCATTTGAACCATGGTTAGCGTGCTACCGGTTCGTTGATTGCTTTGTGATTGCCATTCACTATAGGCATTGGTTAAGGCAAGATGCAACGGATGATACACATGATATAATGGACCAAAAAAGGGGTCCAATTGATTTGCTTCAAGTTGCGCATCGTGGTAGGTGCTAATCGTGTAAGCAATTTTGTAGCTGTATTTGCATACTCTTAAAAATACATTTGTTAAATACATCCATGGTTTCATAATTAAAAAGATTTTGGTTAATATTAAAAGAATTTTATACGAAAAATAAGTGTTGTTTGTATATTTTTAAGACTATAATTAATAATATATTAAGGCAAAACAAATAAATTATTATTTATTACGAAAACGTTTTCGTGTTAAAATTTTCCTTTTAATTTAAATATTAACATTTGATGTAAGAAAAAAAAGACTTTTGCTCCTACTTTTAATTTCTAATAGGTTCAAGTAACGTTCTGCACTCGATATTTTTTTAAAAGTAAGAGCAATTAACGTTCTTCAATAGCCTTGAAGATAAAAAGTAGGAGCAACTAACGTTCCGCAATAGCCTTGAAGATAAAAAGTAGGAGCAACTAACGTTCCACAATAGCCTTGAA
>CAIWKX010000035.1 GCA_903913315.1 uncultured Bacteroidota bacterium
AGGATAACCAAAAGCCTTGTACGGTCGCTCGGCATCGGGTTCTCGTTTTCGTAAAATAAACAAACCTCCAATGGTTAATATATAAAACAATAGGGAAGCAAAAGTAGAATAGGTTAACAAATCGCTATAGCGCCCGGAAACGCACAAGAGGCAAGCCCACAGACATTGGAACCATAAGGCTTTGGCGGGTACGTCAAACGTGTTCAATTCGCCTGCTTTTTTAAAGAACAATCCGTCTTTTGCCATCGCATAAAACAAGCGTCCTCCCGATAATATCAAACCACTATTGCACCCAAAAGTAGACACCATAATTAAAGCGGCCATGGCAAAGACACCAATGTTTCCCATAATCATACTGGCAGCAGCGGCTCCTACTCGATCCTGACTGGCAAACATAATGCCGTGTTGTAACACCGTTCCGTTGGGCGTTCCGTGTAATGGCAACAATGCCAAATAGGCCACATTAGCTAAAATATAAATTACCGTAACAATCAGAGTCCCTAAAAATAAACTTCTCGGAATATTCTTTTTAGGGTCTTTAATCTCACCCGCAATAAACGTCACATTATTCCAAGCATCACTAGAAAATAAGGAATTGATAATCGTAGCTCCCATGGCACCTAACAAAGCTACCCCTGATAATTTAGTAATGGTAAGCGTACCGTTGTCATTCAAAACCGTTTTGCTGGCGTCCCACATGTTGGTGAAATTATTCGCAAAAACATCGGTGTGAAAACCAACATACAACCCAAGAATAATCAAGGCAAAAAGCGCAATTAATTTGGCAGAGGTAAACACCAACTGGATAATCTTTCCGTTTTTAACCCCTCGAGTATTGATGTACGTTAAGAGAATAATACTAAACATCGCCAAGACTTGTTTGTTGGTAAAAACAAAACTGCTGCCAATGGTGATAATCTTTTGCTCTAAAAAAGGAAAAAACACCGCACTATAATTGGCAAAAGCAACAGCCACAGCAGCGATAACTCCAGTTTGAATAACAGTAAAAACCGTCCATCCATAGAGAAAGGAAATCAACTTCCCATAAGCGCGTTGGATATAAACATATTGGCCACCAGCATTGGGCATCATTCCAGCTAGTTCACCATAACTCAAGGCAGCCGACATGGTCAGCAAACCGGTAACCAACCATATAATCAAAATCCAAGCGGCTGAACCGACATCCCTAGCCATGGCAGCGGTAACTAAAAATATTCCGGAACCAATCATGGAACCTGCCACTAAGCTGGTGGCGTCAATTAAACCAAGAGATCGTTTTAATTCGTGCTTTACTTCTGACATAATCATTATTTATAGTTTCAAATATACATTTTTTTGAGAGTAAATAGAAGTGGTATGATAATTATCAGTTTTTTAACCCCTATGATTTATAATATTTGCCGATTGAATAACCAATAACATTTTTTATGAATACTAACAATCCTATTCATACATTTCACATTCCCGTTATGGGATTGGCGTATACTATTGATAGCCCTATTAGAGTAGCACAGTATGGTATTTCGTCTGTTATTTCAATCATTGACGATGAAGTAATTGAGAAGATGCATACCTATTACAGCAAAAAATTCCAATTACATTACGAAGGCATTTCAAATAAAATTCATGATTATCGAGCGGAAAGAATCACTGCATATCTTAATATGGTCGATGATGTGGTGAAACAAAAGTTTGATGCTTTCAAAAAAGAATTAGTGGAAAGCAAAGAAGTATTGGAGAACTACATCGCTATGCTACCCAACAAATCGGAAATCAAACGCCAATTACTGCAACTTATCGACGAAGGAACAGATGCTGTTAAAAATTATATTGAAACACATCTAATGCCGGGGAGTATTGACGTAAACATTATGACAAAAGTTGATAAAGACAATTTCATTAAAAACGAACAATTGCCAGTGACCTTCAATGATGCGCATGCTTCCCTACGTGGGTTTGCCAATAGCAAATTGACTTCGTCCGTAGTATTGTCGGCTGGAATGAATCCAAGATTGTACAGCTATTTTGAAAATTTTAAAGACTTCTTCCCAGATTTTAATGGTGACTTGAAAAAGAAAATCATATTGAAAGTGAGTGATTTTAGATCGGCAATGATACAAGGGAATTTCTTAGCAAAAAAAGGACTTTGGGTATCCGAATACCGCATCGAATCTGGCTTAAACTGCGGCGGTCACGCCTTTGCTACCGAAGGTTATTTATTGGGACCTATAATGGAGGAATTCAAGCAAAAGAAAGACCAATTGATACAATCGGCACACGATTTAATGGTGAAAGCCTTAGGTCAAAAAGAAATGCCAGCACCCGAAAAACCATTGGAATTAAAAATCACCGTGCAAGGCGGTGTGGGAACTGCAGAAGAACATGATTTTCTGTTGGATTATTATGCCGTGGATTCAGTAGGTTGGGGTTCGCCATTCCTATTGGTATCTGAAGCGACCTCAGTAGATGATGAAACAAGAAATTTATTATCGAAGTCTATAGAAAAAGATTTTTATACCAGTCAAATTTCACCTTTGGGCGTGCCGTTTAATACGGTTAGAGGAACCACCAACGAAGCATTGAAATTAAGTAGAATTATCGAAAACAAATCAGGAAGTTCGTGTCCGAAGAAACTATTGGCACTAAGCAAAGAGTTTTCCAATCAAGGGATTTGCACCGCTTCTAGAAAATACCAAGATATTAAATTGGAGGAATTGGAGGCCGTTAAAGACCAATTATCAGCAGAAGAATGGAATAAAAAAAGAACGAAAATTACAGACAAATCCTGTCTTTGCGTGGGATTAGTGAATGCTGCCTATTTAGAAAATGGCATCAAAATAAAAGGAGAAGAACAAGGAGTAGTCATCTGTCCTGGTCCTAATTTGGCGTATTTCGATAGAGAGGTTTCGCTTTTGGATATGGTAAAACATATTTATGGTAATACATCCGTTTTGGGTAAAATCAATCGTCCGAATATGTTCATCAACGAATTGAAAATGTATGTGGAGTATTTAAAAAATGAAGTGGAAGAGGTTTCAAATGAAATCACGGCAGCTCAAATTAAAAAGCTACAAGCTTTCAAAAACAACTTACTAGAGGGAATAGAGTATTATGTAAACTTATTTACAGAGACTAAATTCTTTAAACCTGATTTTGTGAAAATCCAAAACCAATTGCACGATTATAAAAATGCGATTATTGAGATAGTAATACCGCAGTTGGAAGTGGCGTAAATCGAAACTAAAATTATAGAATACAAAAAAAGGGCGCAATTTGCGCCCTTTAGAATTAACTTAACTTTCAATAAATTATTCTTTAACTAATTTTTTGATAACCGTTTCATTGCTAGAAGTATTGGTAAGTTTAACAAAATAAACTCCAGCAGCTAAAGACGATACATTTTGATTAATTGAATTATTACCTTCTATTACATCAATGGTTCTTGAACTAATAAGAGCACCATTAATAGAGTACAGTGTCATCTCCATTTGTCCAGCGGTTGAAGCATTCAACTCAATGTTAAATTCTTCTCTTGTTGGATTTGGATAAAGCGTGATATCATTACCAATAGCACTAACTTCATCTCTTGCTGCAGGACAAGCTCCTGAAGTTAAAGTAACACTTTTGATTGCACTAGAAACACCGCAACCATTAGTGGCCATTACTTTAATAGTTTGACTACCTGTAAGCGCTCCATAATTTACAACCACTGAGTTAGTCCCTTGACCACTTACGATAGATGCTCCAGTAGGAACGGTCCAGGTATAAGAAACTGCTCCTGGAATAGCCGCAACTGAGAACGTTTGATTACAAGTAGAATAAGTAGTACCACCCGTAACTGCTGCAATTGCAGCCATTGCAGTAGATAACGTTAATGATTTAGTAGTAGCACTAGCTCCTATTCCGTTAACAGAAGTAATCACTAATGATTTATTAGGTACCGTTGTAGCAGTGGTAACAACAAATCCAACAGGATAGGTTACTGTAAAAGTTAAAGTACTTGTAAAGTTTACCACGGCGCCCGCTGGCGCAGTTACAGTATAAGAACTTGCTAAAGCAGTATCCGTAATAGTATACGTATATGTGCTTCCTCCACATAACCCTGCAATTTGTCCAGCAACAGCAGATACAGCCGCTGGTTTAACAGCAGTTAAGGTTAACAATTTAGCCGTAGAAGTTGTAGAAGGATTAACAAGAGTTGCATTACTTGTAGTAGAATCCCCAACACCATTTCTAGATTTTACTCCAAATCGTAATACGTTAGTTGAAACTGCTGTAAGCGTATTAGCACTTGTTACACCTAAGAAATTTACAAAGATATACGGAGTAGTACTATTAGTTCCTGCAGCATCTGTTCTAGTAACTCCTGTAGGTAATTCCCAATCATAAGAAGTAGCTGTAGCAACAGCAGCCGCATTTAATTTTAAAACTGTCGAAGTACCCATGTACTTAGCAAAACTTGTTATTGCAGTAGTAGTAACCCCATCAGTCATTGTTAATGTTGTAGGTGCAACTGGTAAAGCTTTAGTAAGTGCTAAAGATTTTGCCAAACTATTACATCCATTAGCATTAACAGCTTGAACTGAAATAGAACCAATTGCTCCTGCACCAGCAGCAACGCCATTAAAGTTAACAACAACACTGGTAGTACCTTGACCTGAAACAATAGTAACTCCCGTTGGAACAGTCCATACATAAGAAGTAGCACCTGTAACTGCCGCAGTAGCATAAGTTGCAGTTGTTGTAGTTCCAACAAGCGCTCCTTGAGCAGCTGTACCTGTTAGTGTAGTTGGTGTGGTTGGCAAAGCAAGTACATTCACAGTAATTTTTGCCTTAGCACTTTCTACGCCATTAGAATATACTTCAGATACAGCATACACTTTTGAAGGTGAAGCTACAGTAGCTGTCAAAGGACTCGGTGCACCAGTGGTAAGAAGAGTGTAAGTTGGTACAGCTACAGTTCCTCCAACAGTATACCATTTTAAAGTATTACCAGCAAAAACAGAAGCCGTTAATGGTGTAGGAGTTGTTCCTTTACATAAGTTTACCACTGAAGTTACAGTTGGAGGAACTACAGTTGGAGTTGGTTTTGAAAAATAAATATTATCCAAATAAGCGGTTGTAGTTCCTGATGGAGTGGCTACAAACATCATTTGATTGATGCTAGCTAAATTGATATTCGTGTATTGTGATAAAGCTATGTCAAAACTATTCCATCCCGAATTTGACGGACTTAACGTAACACTTTGTTGCACCGTTGAAGGGCTAGTGTTGATTAAATTAAGATCAAAAGTGGTACAATTTGGAGTCCAGATGTCAACGTGCAAAGTAGTCATACTTGAAGCATCCACCGGGTTAGAAAATTGCACTCCTTGATAATTTAAAAATTCATATTTTTTAGTATCATTTCCTGCTACTTGAATATCAGAAACTACAGTAGATTGTCCCCAATTTGGAAACCAATCAGTTCCTGCAACATTTGTATAGGCATTACTATATAAAGATAAAACTCTATCAGCAGGCACAGTTGGTGTAGGAGCAGCAGTAGATGGAGGAGGGAAAGAAACTACAAAATTAGCAGCTATATTTCCACTACCATAACTTGCAGAAGCAGCTTGATTAGCAGTGATTATAGTGGTTCCTGCACCTACAATGGTAACTACAGCACCTGAAATAGTAGCTACTGAAGTATTACTACTTGTGTAAGTAAATGCACCAGTACTATTACTAGTTGGAGCTGTTAAGGTAAAGGCAGCATCACCTAAAACTTTATTAGCTACAGTGAAATTAGTAATTGTTGGACCAGGTAATGCTGTAGCAGGTCTCCAGAAATAAATATTATCAAGGTATACAGAATTAGTTTCTGCCTGATAAGCAAATCCTGGTTTAGTCAGTTTTAATTGAATAGCATTATTTAATGTTCTTCCAGCACTAGAATATTGTGTCAAATCAATATCAAAACTATTCCATCCTGATAAAGTTGGAGTTAATTCTATAGCATTTTCTCCACCTGCAATTAAAGACACATCGATAGGAGAAACATTAGGCGTCCAGATATCTAAGTGCAATTGAGTCATTGTAGAAACATTAATACCCGCACTTCCATCAGGTACTAAATCAATACCTTCATAATCTAAATTTGTATAATGTAAGGTATTGTTTCCTGCAAGTTGAACCACTTCGTATAAAGTACCTTGACCCCAATTCGGGAAGAAATTAGTAGTAGAAATGTCTGAATAAGCACCGCTATAAATTGACACAACATCCCAAGCATTTCTTGTCGGTGGTGTTGGTGCAGCAGCTGTTGGTGTGGTAGCCAAAGGAGCAGTAACAACAAAAGAAGCAGAAATTGTACCCGCTAAATAATTGCCAGAAGCCGCTTGAGTAGCAGTAATAGTAGTAAGTCCAGTACTTACAATATGAATCATATTACCACTTACAATCGTAGCCACATGCGTATTACTACTAGTATAAGTAAAGGCTCCAGGACTATTGCTAACGGGCGCAGTAATTGTAAAATCAGCAGTATTTGATGGTTTTGATGCAACACTAAAACTAGTATAGGTTGGAGCAACAGTTAACGTTTGATTTGAAAAATACAAATTATCTACATACACAGTACCACCCGTAGGGGCACCAGAAAGAATGATTTGAGCAATGTGAGCTCTAGCAGTCAAGTTGGTAAAATCAGATAAGAAAAGGTTATAACTATTCCATCCTGATAAAGTAGGTGTTAAAGTAAGTTCATGTTCTGAATCATCACCTCCACCATACAATCCATCAGCACCAAAATCAACTAATTTTACTCGAAAAGTAGTCATGTTAGAAGTCCAAACATCAATATGAAAAATATTCATTGATGTTGCATTGATTGGTGTTGTTGTCGATTCAAGGCCTACATAACTCAAATTAGAATATTTGATAGTATTATTACCTGAAATAACTAAAGGAGTATAAGTTCCAACAGACCATGTTGCATCATAATTATCCATCGCAACATTAGTATAGGCATCACTATATATAGAGATAACTCCCGTCGATGTATAAGTTGGAGTTGGAGCAGCAGAAGGTGTTACCTCAAAATTTGCACTGATACTTCCCGCAGCAAAGCCGCCACTTGCTGCTTGAGTAGCAGTAATTGTGGTTGAACCCACTCCTGTAATGGTTACACTACTACCAGAAATTGTGGCAACACTTGTATTGCTACTTGTATAGGTGATCGCACCCGAACTATTACTAGTAGGCGCCGTCAATGTAAAAGAACCTGAACCAAAAGCTTTTGTAGCTATAGAAAAATTAGTTAAAGCCGGTAAGTTGGCAGGTCTCCAGAAATAAATATTATCTAAATAAATAGAATTTGTTTCCGCATGATAAGCAAAACCTGGCTTTTCAAATTTAAATTGGATAATATTATCCATTGTACATCCTGCGCTTGAATATTGAGTTAAATCAATATCAAAACTGTTCCATCCAGATAGAGTCGGATTTAATGTTACTGGAACTTGTGCGCCAGCAATTAAATAAACATTAAAAGGAGAAACGTTGGGTGTCCAAATATCAAGATGCAACATAGTCATGCTAGAAGCATTGATAGCTGAATTGAATTGAACACCTTGAAAATCTAAATTGGAATAATGCAAGACTAAATCACCCCCAAGAGCAACTTGCTCATAAGTAGTTCCTTGCCCCCAATTTGGGAAAAAGTCAGAGCCAACATCCGTGTAAGCTCCACAAAAGACCGAAATAACATCGGCAGCATTTCGTGCTGGAGCTGTAGGAGCAGCTCCTTGTGAAAATCCTAATGAGGCTATCATTAAGAGAATCAACAAAATAATTTTCTTCATAATTAATATGGTTTAAAAGTTGAACGTCAAACTTATGTAATAAAAACCCCCAACCGAAAACGTTTGCGTATACAAAAACTATACAGTATTTTATTTCCTATTTACACTTTTAAAATATGACATAAAAGAGTGTCGTTAGTCGATTTTATAAGGATTACTGCTCTAAATGATAAGTTCATGTAGAGGTGTTTTCAAGTTGTTGTAGTCATTCATGAAACCATTAAACTAGTAAATGACTAATTTTTTATACTAAAAATTACGAATTACAAAAAAAAGCACCCTTTAATATTCATTTCTAATAATTAAAGTCTAAAACGTTAAAACCCAAAATAAATAGCCCACCAGTTCATAAAAACAAAAAACCCAACTCATAGTTGGGTTCAATATTCTTAGTTCGTTCTTAGTTGTCTCCACTGAATAACTGATAACTGAATAACTGATAACTGATAACTGATAACTGCCAACTGACTACTATTGATAAATCCTAACATAATCTACCTCCATAGCACTTTGTACAAAATTGGGATCAATAGTAGGTTGCATTGCAACATTCAATAATAAATATTGTGGGGCGGTAAAAGGCCAAGTAGTAGCATCTTTAACAGCCGGATTGTAGGTATAATGTACAACACCATCAACACTAAAAACCATCTTATCCGTACTCCATTCTAGCGTATAAATATGAAAATCAGTAGTAGCGGTTGAAATGGTTTGTCCACCCAAATTGACAGTACTACCATAACTAGAAGGAGTATGCAAAGCACTTTGAACATAGTTTGGATTATTGCCCCATTCTTCCATTATATCAACCTCTCCACAAGCAGGCCAATTAACGGTTCCATTAGTACTAGACCAATAAGCACCTGGCTCAATAACATCTTGTCCCAACATCCAAATAGCAGGCCATGTCCCTGCTCCTACTGGTAATTTAGCACGTACTTCTACGCGTCCATACGTAAAGGCATATTTTGAATTCAATCGAGCGGAAGTATATTGTTTTGTCACGCCCTGATCCGTGAAGGTTTCCTTTTTAGCCAGTATTTTTAAAGTACCATTGCTAACATAAGAATTATCAACGCGATTAGTATATTGTTGTTGTTCGTTATTTGCCCAACTTGTCCCAGCAATAAACTGGGTTTGTTGAAACCATTTGTTGGTATCAATGACTCCTGAACCAGTAAACTCGTCCGACCACACCAAATTAGTAAAAGAGCTGCAAACACCATAGATATATTGACCATTACAATACGAAACGATTTGTGCATTAGTGGTAGGAGAAACATCTACCCACTGACAAGAATTGGTACCTGTAAAAAACTCAACAGTCAAGTAATGATACCCTTGTGTCCAATTGATTTGCGAAAATACGCCAATAGTAGGCGAACCATTGCCAATAGCTACAGTAATATTCCCTTGACCATCAGTTAAAGGATGCTGTATTTCACTATACACAATAGTCCCTGTAGTAGAACCTGTTTTAATACTAAATCGCAGAGATATCATTTGATTGATGACCAATTGACCACTGCTGTTTCTAATAGTAGATTGATAATTAAATTGAGCATTCCCCAATAAGCAAGCTAAAAGAAAAACCAAAGCGAATATTTTTTTCATAAGTAAAGATTTGAATTACAAACAAAGAAAACCAATGTCGCAGTAAATTCGCTTCTTTCTTTGTATATAAAAACTATACAAAACCAATAAAATTAGAAACTCACAGCCTATTTTTTGGTATTTATTATCTATTAGTCAATTACTCAAGTCAAACATTAATATTTTTCGACAAAAAATACATGCCAAATAAATGGCAATAGAAAAAGCAGATTGCTACAAGAAATTAATTCTATGAAGTAATAAAAAAGGAGCGATTAACAATCACTCCTTAAATAACAAAAACTATGTAGCATAATTTTATTCCTGTCCCTCTGGATTATCATTTCCAGAAACTTTACTTCCAATTTCACCATCACCCGAAAATAGTGTCGTACCTGCTTTGGTTAAGATATAACCATTTTTAGAAATCAATTGGTAATCCTCATAGGTCCAAATTTTCCCTGAGGTACTTCGAGTCAAAATAAAAGATTTTTCATCTGGTAAAAAAACCTCAGCCCTATCTGCCTTTTCATTAAAAAGGACATAAGCACACAAAGTTTCATCATCAGTATCGGCATCTTTAATAGGGCTCAATTGAATCCCAGTAAAAATGCGAACACATTCATTATTAAGCTTAGACCACGTATATCCTGCCGAAGCCAAACAACCATTCTTGTCTTTATCGGCTCCAACAATCGTGGAGTCTTTGATTTCTTTTTTGGCTTTCTCACTAATGTCCGTGCCGTCAGTTTCCATTTTTTTACAAGAAACAAAGGCAATTAACAAAAAAGTTAATAGGGTTATTTTTTTCATGGTACGATATTAATATTGTTGTTTTGGATAAAGAAAAGTATCCATCATTTGAAAAGTAATTTTGCCATCTTTTTCAACAAAATATTTCAATAGTGATTCTCCCCAATACTGACCATCACTGTATTCAGCAATAATCCAACGGTGATTTAAAATTTTCATTTTACTGATAATAAACTTTTGCTCGCCAAGTTTATCTTGCCCTGTGTAAATGTTTCCTTTAGGGTTATCATTATAAGCTAATAAGGATTCTCTAATTTGTGGTAGTAATTTTTGAACATCATAATTCGCAAAATAATCTTTGGCATTTTCATTTTTTTCTAAGGAAAAATGATCAGCATCATCCAATTTATTAGCTATTTGAGTAATACTATCCTTATAACTTTTCACTACAGCGGCAGTAGCGCTCTTTTCAAAAGCCAAGGCCTTACTAAAATACATATACGTAAAAGCCGCTATTAACGCGGATAAAATAAATAAATACAAATACAGTTGTCTTTTCATTTTCTAAATGGTGATTTCTAAATTATCAAAGGCTAAAAAAACATTTTTAGGCAATGTTTGTTGAACTTCCTCATGAAAACCTAATAAATGACTGATATGGGTCAAATAGGCTCTTTGAGGTTGAACCAAAGTTACAAAATCTAACGCATCTTGCAAACTAAAATGTGAGTGGTGCGGCTCCTCTCTTAACGCATTAATAACCAATACTTTTACATCTTTCAATTTTGCTATTTCGTCAACTTCAATAGTTTTCACATCTGTTAAATACGCAAAATCATTCACGCGATAACCAAATACTTGAAGATTTCCATGCAGAGCATTGATAGGAACAATAACCATTTTCCCAATTAAAAAAGAGTGATTATTACATACTTCAATTGGTTGGACCGAGGGAGCTCCAGGGTATTTATTTTGCGTTTCAAAAATATAGGAAAAACGCATCTTAAGATTTTCAATTACTCGACGATGTCCATAAATTGGAATGTCACCTTGCTTAAAATTAAACGGCCGAATATCATCCAATCCTGCTGTGTGATCGGAATGTTCATGCGTAAATAAAATAGCATCTACTTTAGAACATCGCGACACGAGCATTTGCTGTCTAAAATCTGGACTACAATCGATAATTATGGAATTTGTTTCATCATAAATCCATACAGAAACACGCAACCTTTTGTCTTTAACATCATCGCTCAAACAAACGGAATGGTGACTTCCAATCACTGGAATCCCTTGAGATGTTCCTGTTCCTAAAAAATAAATCTTCATGTAGCACGGTTTTTGATATTTGTAATTATAGTAAAGAAGTCGTTTAAACTTCAAAGATAAATCCATAATTTTAATACAAAATTAAAGCATTTATCTTTTATTAAAGTAGCAATTTATTAACTTTGCATTGAATACAAATGATTATGGCAAATAGCGGACTAGACATTAAGTTAAAAGGAGATAAAGTAATTGAACAAATACCCTCTATCAAAGATAAAGCACTTCGTATTAATTTGAACGAAAACATATACGGAACTTTTGCAGAAATTGGTGCAGGACAAGAAACAGTTAGACATTTTTTTAGATCAGGTGGTTCCTCTGGAACAATTGCAAAAGCAATGTCAGCGTACGATAAAGATTTTAGTGATGCCATTTATGGAATTGAAGAAGATGGACGGTATGTAACTGAAAGTAGACTAAAAAAAATGCTTTCTCATGAAGTAGATTTGATAGAAAAACGTCTGGATAGAATCAAACATCCTAATAAAATGTTTTTTAGTTATGCCAATACGGTAGCAACTATCGATTTTGCCAAACAATTCAAAGGTCATGGCTGGGTGGGAATAAAATACCAAGTAGAACCCGACGAAGACTATAACGAAATTATTCTTCACATTCGTTTTAAAGAAACTGATGCGCGTCTGCAACAAGAAACCTTAGGAGTACTAGGTGTAAACCTTATTTACGGGGCTTTCTATAAACACAATGATCCCAAAAAATTGCTGCGTTATCTGTACGACCATTTAGATAAAGACCAATTAGAAATTGATACAATCAACTTCTCTGGACCTCGTTTCGCTAAGGTGGACAACCGTTTGATGAGTTTGCAGTTGGTAAAAAATGGAATGACAGATGCAGTGATGTTTAGTCCCGACGGACATAATATCCTACCCGCTGCCGTATTATACAAAAAAAATATCTTAGCCCTACGAGGAAGTTTCCGCCCAGTAACCAATGTAAATATGGACATGTTGGAACGATCACTGGAAATGTTCGTGGAAGAAAATAAAGTAGAAAAAGACAATACCTTCGTTATCTTTGAAATCACACTCTCCAACCTACGTTCAGAAGGAGAAATTGATGAACGAGACTTCATGGATAGAGCTGAATTACTTTGTTCTCTCGGACAAACAGTAATGATTTCAAATTTCCAAGAATATTACAAAGTAGTAGAATATTTTTCAAGCTATACCAAAGCAAGAATGGGCTTAGTGATGGGGGTCAACAATTTAGTGGATATTTTCGATGAGAAATACTATCGTCATTTAAGCGGTGGAATCCTAGAAGCCTTTGGAAAATTATTCTATCGAGATTTAAAAGTGTATTTGTACCCAATGGAAGAAAATGGAGAAATCATAACGTCTCAAAACTTAAAAGTGCACCCACGTATGAAAGAATTATATAAATTCTTTGCTTATAACGGAAAAGTGGTGGATGTACCCGTACACGACAAAGAAAATCTTAAAATTTTCTCACGCGAAGTATTGCGAATGATTACAAGTGGAATACCAGGTTGGGAAAGAATGATACCAAAAGGAACAGCAGAATTAATCAAACAACACAAGTTATTTGGTTATAATCCAAGTCGAGTACTAGAGGAAGTAAGTAAATAAATAATAAAAAAATCCTCAAAGAATTGAACATGCCCCAAAAAGTCAAACACTATTTGGGGCATTTTTTATAGCTTACTTCAAGATTTGAATAGCGTGCGCCTTTGTTTTCACTTCGGTAATCACATCTTCAATGATTCCTTGCTCATCAATGACAAAAGTAGTTCGGTGGATACCATCATATTCTTTCCCCATAAACTTTTTAGGCCCCCAAACACCAAACGCTTGAATCACCGATTTGTCTTCATCAGCCAATAAGGGAAAAGGGAAATTAAATTTTTCTTTAAATTTCAATTGGACTTTTCCGCTATCTGCACTGACCCCCAATAACGCATAATTATTAACTTGAAATCGCTCGAAATTATCCCTTAAATCACAAGCTTCCGCGGTACATCCTGGCGTATTGGCTTTAGGATAAAAGAAAACTACCAATTTTTTTCCTTTATAATCTCCTAAAGTATGTACAGTTCCATCTTGGTCTTTTCCTGAAAAACTTGGTGCTTTATCTCCTTTTTTTAATGTTATCATCTCTATTGTAATTGATTTTTGTAATTGATTTTTATAATTGATTTTTGTAATTGACTTTTGTAATTGACTTTTGTAATTGACTTTTGTAATTGACTTTTGTAATTGACTTTTGTAATTGACTTTTGTAATTGACTTTTGTAATTGACTTTTGAAATTGACTTTTGAAATTGATTTTTGTAATTGAATTTTGTAATTGAATTTGAAATTGATTTACTTTACAACTCAAATTTACTTAATAATGACCAAAAAAGAGCGTGCAACGTTTGTTATAAATACGTTAAAAAATATTTATCCCGAAATTCCAATTCCTCTAGACCATAAAGACCCTTACACCCTACTCATTGCTGTTTTGCTATCCGCTCAATGTACTGATGTCAGAGTCAATCAAATCACACCCCTCCTGTTTGCCAAAGCCGATAATCCGTACGATATGATTAAAATGAGTGTGGAAGAAATCAAAGAAATCATCCGCCCATGTGGACTGTCCCCAATGAAATCAAAAGGAATTCATGGGCTTTCACATATTTTAATCGATAAATACAAGGGCGAAGTACCTCAAAGTTTTGA
>CAIWKX010000036.1 GCA_903913315.1 uncultured Bacteroidota bacterium
AATGATAAACATAAAAAATCAAGAGTGCAATTGGCTGATAGAATCGTGCTTTCCACATTTGGCTTGCTCAATGAAGGTAAAAGCATCGAAACTGCCTTGGATGCCTTGCCCGAAATCATAGCGCGTTTTCCTACTGTTATCTATTTGATTATTGGCAAAACACATCCTGAAGTCAAAAAGCGTGAAGGAGAAAAATACCGTGATTTTTTATACAATAAAGTCATTGAGTTGCACCTTCAAAACAATGTTCGATTCATCAACAGATATCTATCGCTAGAGGAATTGATGGAACATTTGCAGCGTACTGATATTTATTTATTCACATCCAAAGATCCCAATCAAGCGGTTAGTGGCACGTTAGCTTATGCTATGGCTTGTGGTTGTCCTATCATTTCAACGCCGATTCCTCATGCCAAAGAATTATTGGATGGTGCAGGCTTGAACTTTGATTTTCAAAACTCAAAACAATTGGCTGCGGCTACCATAAAACTGCTTTACAATCCTGAATTATTAGAAGGCATGCGATTGAATGCTTTGCATAAAATCAATCCTACCGCTTGGCAAAATTCAGCTATTGCGCATATTGAATTGACTCAAAATAGTTTGTCAAAAAATAGTGTTCCGCTTAAATATGAAATTCCAAAACTATCCTTAGACCATATTAGAAAAATGACCACAAGCAAAGGCATGATTCAGTTTGCTTCGGTTGGTACTCCCGATTTGAGTTCTGGATATACACTTGATGATAATTCCCGTGCTTTAATTGCATTAACCAAACATTATGAAGTAACGGGTGATGTTGAAGACTTAAATTTGATTACTATCTATTTAGATTTTATCTTGTATTGTCAGCATCACAGTGGTAAGTTTTTGAATTATGTAGATATAAAAGGGAATTTCATGTCTAAAAACAACAGCGAGAATCTTGAAGATGCTAATGGCAGAGCTATATGGGCATTGGGCGAATTAATTTCTCATGATGATCTATTAAATGAAAATCTGATTAAGAAAGCCAAATTTGCTATTGAAAAAGCATTAAAAAACATCACCAAATTTCAATCACCTAGAGCAATGGCTTTTGCCATTAAAGGATTGTATTGTTATAATTTACATACAGAAAATGCTCGAGTTCGACGTTTGATTACTTTATTAGCCGACAATTTAGTTTCTAAATACAGAGGTGTTTCTGAAAAAAACTGGTATTGGTATGAAGATTATTTAACCTATGCCAATAGTGTTTTGCCTGAAGCCATGTTGTATGCTGCAATGAGTACAGGGAGCGAATTGTATAAAAACATTGCCAAAACTTCTTTTGATTTCTTGTTATCAGTAACCTTTCAAAACAATCAAATTAAAGTAGTTTCCAATAGAGGATGGCATTTAAAAGGCAAAATGGTCAATCATTATGGCGAACAACCTATTGATGTTGCCTATACGGTGTTAGCCTTAAATTTATTTTATAAAGTATTCAACGAACAAGATTATTTAGACAAAATGAATATTGCTTTTGAATGGTTCTTGGGTAAAAATCATTTGCATCAAATAGTTTATAATCCTAAAACGGGAGGTTGTTATGATGGTTTAGAAGAAACCCATGTTAATCTTAATCAAGGGGCAGAATCTACTGTGAGTTATCTAATGGCGCGTTTGGTTTTAGAACAAATTGAGAATGCTAAAGTGGAGGTTCAACTCTATGATGAGGTTCTGGAAAAAGTGGGAATCATGTAAAACATCGCTTTTGTTCTGCAACAGTTTATGCTAAAACTAAAGCAACCTTTGTAGAGTAATAATTCAATTACAGTAAATAAAAACAACAATGAAAAAATTAGTAACAATTGTTTTAATTGCAATTCTCGGGAATTTCGGAACTGCATTTGCACAGAAGCCAGCGATAATCTTAAGTGATAAAACTGGATGGCACAAAATTGGGAAAGTAACAGTAGATTTTTCCAAAGACAGAGATCAAATTGATGTATTAGGAGCCGATCGTTTTGCTAAAATCAAATTTAAAGTAGAAAAGGAACCGATTGATTTGATTAGTCTTGAAGTCTATTTTGAAAGTGGCGACAAACAAGATATTGTTGTCAATTCTAAAATTAAAGAAGCTGGCGAAAGTGAAGTAATTGATATAAAAGGTGGAGAGCGTAGCCTTAAAAAAATAGTTTTCGTTTACAAAACACTTCCTAACAGAAAAGACAAAAAAGCTAAAGTGGAAGTTTGGGGTTTAAAAACAAACACCGACAAAAAATAATAGCTATATATAGTTTTATGAAGAGCCGATTTGCAGCGATGCAAGTTGGCTTTTTATTTTTAGGGCGATATGTGATTTATGTAACTGATAACAAGACTTATGTAACACTTTTTGAGTGGCACATCAGTAATTTTATGATGTAATAAATACGTTACAAATCAAAAGATACCTAATGAAAACAAATTCCGATTTACAAGAGAAAGTACTAAATGCACTCCATTGGGAACCCCTATTGAATAAAGCTGAAATAGGAGTCATCGCCAATGATGGAATAGTAACACTAACAGGATTTGTAGATAGTTATGCTAAGAAATTGAAAGCTGAAGCTACTGTAAAAAACATTAAAGGCGTTAAAGCCGTTGTTGAAAAAGTCGAAGTGCGATTTGGTGTAGATGGTGAAGCAACGGATAGTGAAATTGCTCGAGAAGTAATCAACGCTTTTAAATGGAATTGGGAGATTCCTAACGATGTGATTAAAGTAAAAGTGGAGAACAATTGGGTTACGCTGGAAGGCGAATTGCAATGGAACTATCAAAGAGAGACGGCTCAAAAATTAGTCGATAACTTATTGGGAGTTCGTGGTGTCAACAACAAACTAACCATCAGAACAGAGTTACATGATAAGATAGAAAAAGACCTTATTGTAGAAGCTATTGAACGCGATTGGTCAATCAATGATGATGAAATCAGTGTAACGGTATTGGATAAAAAAGTTATCCTAACAGGATTAGTACACTCATTGTATCAAAAACACCAAGTAGAAAAAATAGTTTGGAGCACACCAGGCGTTTGGTTTGTAGAAAACAATTTAGAAGTAGGATTTGATGATTAATTGAGAATTAGGAATTACGAATTTGGGATTTAGTATTGGGTCATTGTACCTATAAATAATATAAAATAAAACAACTATAATGAAAGCAAACATTGGAATTACCGAGAAAAACAGCCAAGCGGTTGTTAATGAATTAGCTAAAATATTAGCAGATGAATTTGTGCTCTACACTAAAACCAGAAATGCACACTGGAATCTTGAAGGACCTGATTTCTACGAAAAGCATAAATTCTTCGAAATGCAATATACCCAATTAGAGAACTTTACCGACAAAGTAGCCGAACGCATCCGCACCTTGGGATATTATGCACCCGCAACACTAGCTTCTTTTTTGAGCTTGACGCAACTGACAGAATTCAGTCGTGAGAAAAACGATAGCAATGGTTTTATGAAAGAATTATTGATGGATCACGAAAGTATCATTATTAAATTGAGAGAAAATATTGCCAATTTTGCTTTTGAATATAAAGATGCTGGGACTAGTGATATCATGACTTACTTGCTAGAGGAACACGAAAAAATGGCTTGGTTATTACGTTCTCACCTATAAAAATACTACCCATGAAAGTAACTAAAAAAGTCTTATTGGCATTAGACTATAACCCAAATGCTACTAAAATTGCCGAGATAGGCTTCTCTTTTGCTAAGGCAATGGATGCCGAAATAACCTTATTGCACGTGGTGGAAAACGAAGTGTATTATACCTCGTTTATGACTTCTCCAATAACAGGATTGGGCGATTTTGATAGCGCTACTTTTTATCAATACATGAATAGCGAAGGCTTAACGGAAGCCGCCAACTACTATTTGGAAAAAATAAAAAAACACTTAAACGATACCAAAATAAAAACATTGGTAGAAAGAGGACACTTTGCCGAAGTGATTCTAAAAACAGCCAAGCACTTAAAAGCCGACATGATTATCATGGGGTCACACAGCCAAAAATGGTTAGAACAAGTACTTATTGGAAGCACCACAGAAAACGTTTTGAACCAAAC
>CAIWKX010000037.1 GCA_903913315.1 uncultured Bacteroidota bacterium
AGTAATATCAGCTTCTGCTCCAACAGAAAGTATAATCACCTCAGCAACCTCATCTTTTACTAATTCACGAACTTGATCCACATATTTATTCCCATTCACTGCTGAACTTTCGTCAACATTACAAACATATAAAACAGGTTTATTGGTAATCAATTGAAAATCTTCCATTAATTCAACTTCATCTTGATTTTGAGGTTCAACTGTTCTGGCAGATTTTGCTTGTAATAAATTTTCACGAATTCTATCTAAAAGTGCTTTTTCAACTTGTGCTTCTTTGTTACCAGTTTTGGCCGCACGATTTACTTTTTCTAAACGTTTTTCAACCGTTTCTAAATCTTTTAATTGCAATTCAATATCAATCGTTTCTTTATCGCGAATTGGATTTACATTTCCATCAACGTGAACGATATTATCGTTATCAAAACAACGCAAAACGTGAATGATTGCATTACACTCTCTAATGTTAGCAAGAAATTGATTTCCTAAACCTTCTCCTTTACTAGCTCCTTTAACCAACCCTGCAATATCAACGATATCAACAGTTGCCATTTGAACACGTTCTGGATTTACCAACTCTTCCAAACGAACAATTCTTGGATCGGGAACGTTTACTACACCAATATTGGGTTCAATTGTACAAAACGGAAAGTTTGCACTTTGCGCTTTTGCATTCGATAAACAATTAAATAAAGTTGATTTTCCTACGTTTGGTAATCCTACAATTCCTGCTTTCATTTTAGGTTTTATTTTTAAAAGTGTGCAAATATAGGGTAATAAAACTAAGTTACAAAAGCATTAAATTGAATAGCTTATTTATTAATATTATCTTCAATCGAATTGATAATTTGTTGCTCTTCCTCTGTTGCTGTCAATCCAGAAACATTCCAATAATCAGTTAAAATCGTATTCTTTTTGTTGAAAAGTGTTTTGTCTTTAAATACATCGCTTGGAGTAAAACTGAATTTTTGATTGCTGAAATTAGTTGTGACAAAGTAGTTTCTGACTTCAATAGTGCTAGTGCCTTTTTTATCAATTCTTTCAAATCCAATTTCTTCTTTTGAGCTTATCAAATAGTAATTAGAATCATCGAATCGATATAATGTTTTAAATAATGATTTATAAATGTTTTTTGAACCTACCGTAGTTTTATCTTTTACTTTTGCGACTACTGAAGGAGAAACGGAAGAACTAGCCTCAATAATTAACTTTTTCTTTTTATCATAAATGATTGTAAAATCATCAAGTAAACCTTTAGATTTATCAAAAGGAGTTATTAACATAACATAGTAATCATTATTGGCAGAATAGGATTTGATGATAAAGTCGTATTCTTTTTTTGCTCTTGGTTCTAAAATGGGAGCAAGATATTTGAAGTTGTAATAATTTTCCATAATATCATTCAAATTATAGCCTAGTAAATTATTACTAATATCTGTATCTATCAAACCAACAGCGCGATTTTGTTCTACTAAAATATCAGTTTTAAAATTTTTTTCTTTTCCAGAGACTTGAAAATTTATAAGCCCATCATTGTAATAGGAATAGGTGCCATTAAGTTTGAAAAATTCTCGGGAATATACTTTTAATCGAGCTGGAACGGTGAGTTTTTTAATGGAATTATCTACAATATTTTTAAGGATATTTTGTGGATGTTGACGTGTAATTATGATCTCATCTAAATTATTAATATTACTTTTCAAATAAATAATATTTACTTTATCCTTTAAAGTTGTGGATCGTATAGTGGTCGAGGCATAGGATGTATGTGATATTTGAATGTTTGAAACGCCGTTCAATGTAAAATTTGCAACACCTTCAGAATTACTTACTAAAGATTGTTTTGTTTTAACAACAAAAACCGTTGCATCCTCGATAGGAAGATTACTATCTGCATCTTTTAATACAATTGATATTTCTTTATTCTGAGAATAACAATTAGATAGTAACACTAAGAAAAACAAGGTAAATAACTTTTTCATGTTAAATCAGTTGTAACAAATTTAACAGAATTTTTGAAACAAAGAAATTTGAAGTGAAAAATTTTAATAAGAAGAGCAATTAAACAAAAAATCCTGAAATTATTTTCAGGATTTTTTGTTTATTCATTATGTAAAAAGGATTGTCTATTCATCAGCGTTTCCTCACTCTCAACATGATTGTCATCTGGAATACAACAATCAACAGGGCAAACAGCCGCACATTGGGGCTCTTCGTGGAAACCTTTACATTCAGTACATTTACCCGGCACGATATAATAGATATCATCTGAAACTGGTGTTTGTGCCGCATCAGCGTCAATTTCGGTTCCGTCTGGCAAAATTACTTTCCCTTTTAGTTTAGTTCCGTCTTTGTATCTCCAATCGTCAGCTCCTTCATAGATTGCAGTATTGGGACATTCTGGCTCGCAAGCACCGCAATTGATACATTCGTCTGTTATTATGATTGCCATAGCGTAATTTTAATTAATTTTGTGCAAAATTACAATCAAAAGCATTCATATACAAGTTACAAATGTTACAATTAGAGAAAAAAAAGTGTTTTATTGAATTAGGGAGGTTTTTAAGTCAGTTCTCTTTAGATAATAATGAAAAAAAAGTAGGAGTTTTAGGTAATGATTTGTTTTTTGATAATTTTATTAAATTAATTGAATTATCTCAATCGCATAATGGTTGGTTCACACCCGAACAAGTGTATTACGCTATTCAATCATGGGCAGAGGCACTTTCAGAAGAGAATTTGAATGTATGGCTTTCAAAATACAATTTCTCTGAAGTTAAAACTAAAACAGTAGGATTAATCCTCGCAGGCAATATTCCTTTGGTTGGTTTTCATGATTTTCTATCGGTTTTAATTTCGGGTCATAAAGTATTGGTTAAAACATCTTCAAATGATCAATATTTAATAAAATTCCTTGCGCAATATATTATAGCAATCAGTCCTGAAATTGAAAATTATATCACATTTACAGAAGGAAAATTAGAGGGTTTTGATGCAGTAATAGCAACAGGAAGTAACAATACAGCACGTTATTTTGAATACTATTTTAAAAATAAACCTAGTATCATTCGTAAAAACAGAAACTCAGTTGCTGTTTTAACCGGAACAGAAACGCATGAAGAGTTAGTCAATTTAGGAGAAGATATTTTTAGATATTTTGGTTTGGGCTGCAGAAATGTATCCAAATTATTTATTCCAAAAGGATACAATTTTGAGGCTTTTTTTAAAGCTATGTATGAGCAACGCGATGTAATATATTACGAAAAATACGCCAACAATTATGATTATAATAAAGCCGTTTTTTTAATGAGTAACTTCCAATTATTAGACAATGAATTTTTACTAATTAAAGAAGATTCAAGTTATGCTTCGCCTATTTCATCTGTGTTTTATGAATACTATGATACCATTGAGGAAATACAAAAACAATTAGATAACGATGCTGATCAAATTCAATGTATCGTTTCTAGCAACAACATTGAGAAAAGCATTCCATTTGGCCAAACTCAAAAACCAAACCTTTGGGATTATGCTGACAATGTCGATACTTTGGAGTTTTTATTAAAAATCTAAAATCTTTAATTCGTAATATCCTAGTCTTTTAGCTTTTTATCTACAATCTTACTGTTGTGAAGTTTAACAGCTTTGCTATTTTTTCGCATTTTGATATTCAGAAACTCAACAAATAAGGAGAAGAAAATAGATAAATACAAATAGCCTTTAGGGATACTTGACACTTCTACATCATTTCCGAAACGAAAATGCGCCAAATGTGATCCTTCAGCAATTAGCATTACTCCAATTAATATAAGGAAAGACAAACCAAGTATTTGAATGGTGGGATGCTCATTTACGAATTTAGAAACGGGACCTGCAAAAATCATCATGATTCCAATGGAAATCACAATGGATAAAATCATAATGGCAATAGCACCATCGGGACCAAAACCTCCTTCAGCCGGACTCTTCATGCTAATCATACCAATAGCCGTTAAAATACTATCAAAAGAGAACACAATATTTAATAATGCAATTTGAATTATTGCCGATGATAATCCCGAAGCTGACTTCCCTTTGGTCGCCTCTTCTTCCCCTTCCATTTTATGATGAATCTCAGAGACGGATTTGTACAAAAGAAACAAACCACCTCCAAATATGATAAGGCTTTGTCCTGTTACGTGTGCTTCAAAAAATCCCCAATCGATATGTAGTATGGTTTTTTGTAAACTTAATACCCAAGTAATTCCAAAAAGTAATACGATTCGGAATGCCATAGCTAGAGTTAATCCTATTCTACGGGCTTTAGGTTGGTCTTTAGTAGGTAATTTGCCTGAAACAATAGATAGAAAAACAATATTGTCAATACCTAAAATAATTTCTAAGAACGTTAACGTTAAAAGCGCTATCCAAGCATTTGGGTTGGTAATTAATTCCATCATTAGGCAAAATATAGGTAAACAGATAATTTATTGTAATGTATTAATTGGTTTTTGTGACCGTACCAATTTGTTTTTTTGATTCTCCAACAAAAGAATACTCAAAAGTATAGGTTTTGCCTTTTGTAGATAGTATTCGCATTGAAATGGCTTTTCTTTCAGCCATATTTCTAGGATGTAATTTTTGAATAATGAATTCATAATCATTTACCCATCGTACGGAAGCAGTATCAGTTCGACCGTTATAGGTTTCAATTTGAAGTTTATCGGTTCGTTCGAATAGCGTTATTTCTTTTTTACCTTTTGTCTCTTGAATGAATTTGAATTTTCCAGTTTTAAACTCTTTTGGATTGCATTCCAATTGCCTTTGACAAGAAATAATAATAAAGAAAATTAAAAGCAAAATTTGATATTTTAGTTTTGAAATTGTCATTGAAATTGATTTTTGTTATTGCAATTTGTTTAATTCATCATCTGTGAAATTCTTGATGCTTTTTTCTTTAGAAAACTTATCGGCATTATAAGAATTGGATTTGTTTTTAGGGATGGATAAACTGTTCCATTCGCTTTTTTTGAGCATTTTAGCATAAAACACTATTTGCCCGATGTGATAAGGATAATGTGCCAGTTGTCGGTTAATGGCTTCTACTACAGTGTGACCCTCGTTTCTAATGTAGATAATGGTAGAGAGCTGGTTTGGTGTTACCGAATGCAAAGCCTTAAAAAAGCAATCCCATCCTTTGTTCCATAGCGCAAGAACCTCTTCCTTATTATGGAGGCTCGCTTCAAATTCTCCATCGCGATTGCGCCATTCTTTTTCTCCATCAGTGGTTAGAAAATCGGTCCATCGCGATAGCATATTGCCTGAAAGATGTTGGATAATGGTTGCAATCGAATTGGTGTCCTCGTTTACTGCAACAAATAATTGCTCGGGTTCCAATTGTTCTATGGCTTTTTCTCCCAATGTTTTGTAATAGAGAAATTGCTTGGTAACGCTTTCTAAATACGAGTTATTGATTTCCATCAAATAGTGCTTTTATCATTGTGTTCAATCCTTTATAGGCCAGAAAAACCGAAGTGATACAAAGTGAGCATCCAATGACTAAAACCAAATAATGCCAATTGTTTTGCTTGTTCATAAAGGCGTTATACATAATGCTAGGTCCTATAAACATTAGAGGTAAAGCTCCGAATAGGTATTTAACACCTTTTGCTAAAAGTTCTTTGTTAGTTGCCATTATATTGTGTTAAGTTTTTTATTAGTTTACTTTGATTGAAAGTTTTCTACTGCTTTTCGAACGCTACCAAATTCCTTCAATAATTCACTGGCTTTCTCATAACCAACAGGAATTTCTTCCATTATCATTTTCACACCTCTATCGACTAATTTTTCATTGCTCAATTGCATGTCGACCATTTTGTTGCCTTTTACTTTTCCCAGTTGAATCATACTGGCAGTTGAAATCATGTTTAATACTAATTTCTGTGCCGTTCCCGCTTTCATTCTCGAGCTTCCAGTTACAAATTCAGGACCCACTACAACTACAACTGGATAATCAGCGGTTAGTGCTAACGGACTTCCCTCATTACAAGTAATACAACCCGTAGCAATATTATTTTCTTTACATCGTTCCAATCCCGAAATGACATAAGGCGTGGTTCCTGATGCCGCTATTCCAATAACTACATCATTTGAACTAATGTTTTGTTCTTGTAAATCAATCCAAGCTTGCGTCGTATTATCCTCTGCATTTTCAACCGCTCTACGAATGGCTTTGTCTCCACCAGCAATGATACCGTTTACTAAATCAAAAGGCACTCCAAAGGTGGGAGGACATTCTGAAGCATCTACAATTCCCAATCTACCCGAAGTTCCAGCACCTATATAAAAAAGTCTTCCGCCGAGTTTCATTTTTGCTACTACTACAGCCACCAAAGCTTCTATCTGTGGTAATGCTTTTGCAACCGCTATCGGAACTGTTTTATCTTCATTATTAATGTTTACTAACAAATCCGCTACTGACATTTGTTCTAAATGTTCGTATTTGGAGGATTGTTCGGTGGTTTTAGTGAAGTTCATTATTTATAGTTATGCCACTAAGGCGCTAAGGCGCTAAGTTTTTGATAAGTTACAAATTTAACAAATATAATTTGATGATGAAGTATTTAAGTTTAATAAAACTTCGTGACTTGGTGACTTCGTGGCTACACAAAACTCGCCAACACAATCCCTAGTATAATAACAGAGATCTTAGCGATATTAAATTTATGTCCTTCGCTACTTTCAAAGATAATGGTAGAGGATATATGAAACAGTATCCCAATTACTATAGCAGTTATTTCAGTATAATAGTCGTTTAAAATTGGAAAAGTATCAGAAACTAAGGTTCCTAGAGGAGTCATGATGGCAAACATAAACATGAATAAAAACAAAGCAGTTTTATTCAATTCAGCATGAATGAAAAAGGTAGTTAGAATAATCGCAATAGGCAAGTGGTGAATCGCAATTCCCAAAGCCAAATCGTGATGATGTCCTACCGGAAAACCTTCTAACAAAGCGTGAATACACAAACTGATAAAAAGTAACCAAGGCATTTGTGTCATTTTATCATGCCCATGAACATGCCCGTGTTCCGCACCTTTAGAGAAAAACTCTAAGATGATTTGAAACAAAATCCCCACCATAATAAAGAGACCTACTTTCGGATTCCCGCTATTATAAACATCAGGAAGTAAATGCATCACAGTGAGTGAAAGCAAAAACGAACCGCTGAAAGCCAATAGTAATTTTAAATTCTTCTTGTCTTTAGGTTGTAACCAAAGTGCAATAGAAAATCCAATTAAAACGGAAAGTAGCGGTAATAAATAATTCATTTCGTAAAATCTATATTCTCTTCTCTTTTTTACTTAAAAATCATAATCAATCGTTCACTGGTATTCTTATGGTATTTTTTTAATTTATAATCACCAAAAGTATCTAACAGATAAATTCCAGCTTCATCCATCATCTTAGTAAAATCATCTAAAGTCAAAGCTCTTACTTTCTCTTCATAATGAAAGGATTGTCCTTTATCTTCAAAGGCAATTTCCTTGATGATAAAACCATCTTTCAAATAGCGCTTCAAATGAAAATCAATTGCATCAACCGTTTTAGTTTCTTCGGCTATTAGATTATCTAGAACAAATGGAACATTCATAAAGTCAATCACAGCAAAGCCATAATCAGAAAGACTTTCTTTGATGGCGATTAAGGTTTTTAGATTGTCTTCATCATTTTCAAAGTAACCAAAACTCGTAAACAAGTTAAAAATAGCATCAAACTTATCATCAAACGGTTCCCGCATATCGTGAATTTGAAAATGCAAGGTATCATTAGCATTTTTACTGGCAGTCGCAATACTATTTTCAGATAAATCAACACCTAAGACAGTAAAGCCTAATTGATTCAAATAAATCGAATGACGTCCTTTGCCACAAGCTAAATCCAATACTTTGGCATGTTCGGGTAAGTTGAGATAGTGCGTCAGATTATCCATGAAAATCTGTGCTTCACGATAATTTCTGTCTTTATATAAAATATGGTAGTAAGGCGTATCAAACCATGATGCGAACCAATTTTCTGAATTGGGATTTATAATTTGGGATTTAGGATTTTCCAATTTTGACATTTATCTTTTCAAATGAATTCTTAACGTGCAAATTTAGTGTATTTTTGCCGAAGAAAATATAAACAGAGGGTTTGACTTTTGTGCCTTTATAATTTAAACACAAAAGACACAAAAGAAAAGCAAAAGCAGTGAAATAAACTTTTGTGACTTTTGTGGTAAAAAAATAAGAATGGAAAATTTTAAAATGATTGCCAAAACCTTTTTTGGTTTTGAAGAAATACTAGCTAAAGAGTTACAACAATTAGGAGCTCAAGACGTTGAAATAGGTACTAGAATGGTAAGCTTTAAAGGCGATAAAGGTTTTATGTACAAAGCCAATTTGTCGTTGCGTTCTGCCTTAAAAATCTTAAAACCTATTTATTATTTCAGAGCCAAAACCGATGCCTTACTATACAAGGGGATTCAAGGAATTGATTGGAGCAAGTATTTGAATGAAAATCAAACCTTTGTGATTGATACCACAATACATTCTGATAATTTTAAACATTCGCAGTTTGTGTCTCAAAAAGCCAAAGATGCTATTGTAGACCAATTTCGTGAAAGAAAAGGAGTTCGCCCTAGTGTGGATAAAGACTTCCCCGATTTAAGAATCAACATTCACATAGATAAAGACCAAGTCTCAGTGGCTTTAGATACTTCGGGGGCTTCGTTGCACCATAGAGGCTATAGAACGGCGACTAATATTGCTCCAATCAACGAAGTTCTAGCAGCAGGAATGCTATTACTGGCAGGTTGGGAAGGCAAATCAGATTTTCTAGACCCAATGTGTGGTTCGGGAACTCTTTTGATAGAAGCAGCCATGATTGCTTGTAATATTCCAGCCAACATCAACAGAAAAGAATTCGCATTCGAAAAATGGAATGATTGGGATAACGACTTGTTTGACCAAATCATTGATGCTTTATTGAAGCGCACCAG
>CAIWKX010000038.1 GCA_903913315.1 uncultured Bacteroidota bacterium
GGATCAATGCAACTGCTATAATTACCTTTTTCATAATTATAAATTACTTTAAACTTTCTTTTCTTAATACTTTTCCGTTTTCTGTTTCTTTGAATTTTGGTACAAATAGTATTTCTCTTGGATGTTCGTATTTATCTAAAGCATCAAAAATAGACTTATCCACATCGAAGGCATCACCTTCAATTACTAAGACTACTTTTTCTCCTAGTTCAGCATCTTCTTTAGCGGCAATGAAAAAGCGATGATTGATTTTACCGTCTAATTTATGTTCCACTTGTTCGGGCATAATTTTTACCCCACCACTATTGATGACATTGTCCAATCTTCCTAAAAAGATAAATTGGTTTTCATTAACTAATTCTACCAAATCATTGGTTACAACTGCTTCTTCTGCAATTATATGTGGAGCATGAATCACCAAACAATTTCTATCATCGTAGGATATGGTTACGTGTGGTAAAACAGTAAATGCCTTCTCTCCTACTCTTTTGGCAGCAATATGCGTGATCGTTTCTGTCATACCATAGGTTTCATATACTTCGGTTGACAGTTTCATTAGTTCTTTTTCTAACGAAGCACTAATTCGAGCTCCGCCTACAATTAGCTTCTTAACGTTGCGCAATTCTGCAAGCGAATTTTGTGCTTGCATTGGAACCATTGCGGCAAAGTCATATTTCTGGTCATCCAAATCCTTCATGGGATGTGAAGTGGGCGCTACATAATCTAAATCCAATCCGAGAATGATAGAACGAATCAACATCATTTTTCCTGCAACATACTTCACGGGCAAACATTGCAAGGCTCTATTCCCTGAACGCAATTCAAAGAAGTCGCCTGTAGCCATAGCCGAATTGACCATCGCTTGTTTATCCACACGAATAACTTTTGGAGTTCCTGTAGACCCCGAGGTTTGCATTTCGATATACGGTTTACTATCAAACCAATCCAAAAGAAAATCTCCAACTGGTTTTTCAAAATCTTCTCCTTCTTTAATAAAACTATACGCCACACGGCATAAATCTTCTTTATCTAGGTGGAAACCATTTAATTTAAAATGATTGTGGACGTTTTCATAAGTTGGATTAATCATGGTATTCTGAATTTATATTAGTTGAATTTATTATTTTTCCAGTTAGCTTTTCTTTCCAGTTGGTCCATTTGTATTTCTTAGCTAAGCAAAACAAAATTATTGGATATATGATTAACATGGAAATTATCATTTCATTAAGTGTATCTGCCGAATTTTCTTTTCCCGATAATTTAAAAATAGCATCCGTCTTTAAAGCCGAATAATCCGAGGTGATGAGCAAAGCGGCCATTAGGTTATTACCTAGATGAAATCCTAAGGATAATTCTAGTCCCTCATCCATTAATGTCATAATACCTAGCAAAAATCCAGTGCCGATATAAAACACCATCACTCCATAGCCCATTTCGGCAACTTCAGGATTAGCACTATGAAATACTCCGAAAACAACAGAGGTTACTATAAAAGGAACCCATCTGTTTTTGGCTAGAATACCTATTTGCTGCATTAAATATCCTCTAAACAAGTATTCTTCAAAACCTATTTGAAAGGGAAACAAAGCGATACTTACTACGAATAAAAGTAAAAACTTTACGGGATGAAAATTCCAAACGACGTTTGAACTATCCCAACCATAAGAAATTAGAAATGTTACTAAGGTTAGAAAAACTATTAACCCAAAAGAAAAGAAAATTCGTTTAAAATCAACACTTTTTCGAGTGGTTGTTAAGGATAATATATTGCGTTGGTGAATTGTATAAACTAGAGTAAAAAGCAATGCTAAAAGAAGAATGAAAGGTGATAAATTGACAAGCAGCGCCACAATATTTGGCATTTTGTTCATAATATCATAGGAGCTTTGTATTGTTTCTTTAGGTAATATTAGAAAAGTAATAAAATTTAAAATAAAAATACCAGTTGACATCAAGGTAGTTACAAAAACTCTCCACCATTCATTATTTCCTTTATAAGCTTGTTCTATAAACATCTATTATTCTTAAATATTAAATACATTTGTTTCGACTAAAATACTAAAAATAGTATAGAAACCATTACTTTATTTTAAAAAAATATGATTACCATTTACCACAATCCACGCTGCGGAAAATCAAGAGAATGTCTAGCTTTCATTGAAACTTACAATCATCCCTTTGAAGTGATACACTATCTTCAAAACCCTTTAACGTTTACTGAATTAGAAGTGCTGCTTACGAAATTAAAAATACTCCCTATTGCATTGATACGAACTAAAGAATCCATTTGGTTAGAACAATTTAAAGGCAAGTCATTAACAGATAAAGAAATTATACAATCGATAGTTGACTACCCTATTTTGATGGAACGACCGATTGCTGTCTATGGTGAAAAAGCAATTATAGCAAGACCTTTGGAGCTGATAAAGACTATCCTTTAACGTTTATTGTGGCAGTTTTAACAAACCTTTGTGATTTGATAGTTAAACGAATGTTTAATTTTGCGGTCATAGAAATTGTATGAAAAATAAACACTCAATTATGAAATCCATTAAAATCTTTTTAACGTTAACATTATTATTAGGAACGTTATTCAATTATTCTCAACAAAAACAAGGAGGTCCAAAAGTAAAAGTAACTGGTAAAATTGTAGAAAAGGGAACAAATTTACCTCTTGAGTACAGTACAATTTCATTAGTAAATACGACTACAAATAAAGTTATCTCCGGAGGAATTACAGATAGTAAAGGTAATTTCAGTTTTGATTCTACTCCAGGAGTTTATAACATCAAAGTAGAATTTATTTCTTTTAAATCGATTGAAATCAAATCGAAATCAATAACCACTGATACTAATTTAGGAACTATTTCTTTGCAACCTGATGCTACACAATTAAAGGATGTTGTTATTACTGCACAAAAATCAGAAGTTGAAATAAAACTTGACAAAAAAGTGTACAATGTTGGCCAAGACATGACCGTAAAAGGAGGAACCGCAAGTGATGTTCTTGATAACGTACCCTCAGTTAGCGTTGATGGCGATGGAAATGTTAGTTTGAGAGGTAATGATAATGTAAAAATATTTATTGATGGAAGACCTTCAAATGCAATTAATATTGCCGATGCTTTGAAATCAATTTCAGCTGATGCATTGGATAAAGTAGAAGTTATCACTAATCCATCTGCACGCTATGATGCTGAAGGTGGTGCTGGAATTATTAATATAGTACTTAAAAAAGGAAAAAATAAAGGGATTAATGGAACACTAGTTGCTAATGCTGGAGACCCTAAAAATTATGGCGCCAATGCCACTTTTAATTTAAAAAGTAAAAACTTCAATTTCTTTACTAGTTTAGGATATCAAGATATTAAAACGAAAGGGAAAACCATAAATAACACGAATTATTTAGGAACAGACCCAAAAACTATCAATGAAACGATAGATAGACAAAATGGTAGAAAGGGATTTAACTATGGATTTGGAATGGATTTGTATATAGACAAATCAACAACATGGACCAATTCATTCTCCTATAGAAAATCAGATGGTTTTAGTCCAAGCAATGATGATTTGTATAACTATACAACCAATACTTCTTACTATGAAAATAGATATTCCGACCAATCCACTAATACTCGAGATATTGAATACAATTCTATCTTAAATAAAAAATTTAAAAGAGACGGACACGAATTGAATGTTTCTTTTACAACAACTAAAAATGTTGACAATGATTTTGGGACGATAACAGATACTAATATAGAAGGAAATGGGACATCGTCTATTGATCAGACCAAAAGTTTACAAAATCAATTTAAAAATTTATTACAGGCTGATTATGTACTGCCTTTTGGAAAAGGCAATAAAAACAGAATTGAAGCTGGATATAAAGGAGATTTCAATAAATTACTTGTGGATTATGGGGTGGGAAGTTTAGATGCTTTCGACAATTATTCACCCAATCCTAAATACACGAATATATTTGACTATAAAGAAAGAATCAATGCTCTTTATTCTCAATTGGGTTTAAATTTTGGAAAATTCAACTTTTTAGGAGGGATTCGATATGAAGATTCTAACATTGATATTAACTTGTTAAGTACAAATGATTATAAAAACAAAAAATATCATAACTTCTTTCCAAGTGCCTTTTTAAACTATGCTTTGACAGATAATACTACTTTGTCGTTATCCTATAGCCGAAGAATTTCGAGACCTCGTAACCGTTTTTTAACACCATTTTCAAATTATACTAGTAACATCAATCTATTTGTAGGAAACAGTGACATTAATCCTTCGTTAACGGATGCATTAGAATTGGGATTGATGAACAAAATTGGAAAAGCCACCATCACTTCATCAATTTACTTAAATAAAACTAATGCTCCATTTCAATTTATCAGAAGACCAAATGGAGATTTTGTTGATACCACTCCTGTAATGATATCAACACCGGTGAATTTAGATTCTGATACACGCTATGGTTTTGAATTTAATGTGAATTATAATCCAGCCAAATGGATGCGATTGAATGGAAACTTTAATATATTTACTAGTAGAGTAGTTGGTAATTATAGTTATTCTATTCCTGAACAAGTCAATCAAACCATAATGGATTATTATTCCAATCATGTAGATTATTCAGCCAACAGTTGGTTTGCCAAAGTTTCGGCTAAGTTTAATTTGCCAAAGAAAATTGATTTTCAGATTAATGGAACTTACAATGCACCGCAAAATACAGCGCAAGGAAATACAAAAGGGGTATTATCTGCTAATGCTGGGTTAAGTAAAGACGTCTTAAAAGACAAAGCAACTATTGCTTTAAATGTAAATGACGTTTTTAATTCTAGAAAAAGAATATCTGAAACTTATTTACCTACTTTAAACTCTTATAACGAGATGCAATATAGAGTTAGACAGATAACATTATCGTTTACCTATCGTTTCAATAAGCTAAAAACGGAAAGAGAGAAAACTAAGAAAGATAATGAAGGTGGTGATAGTGGGGATTTCCCAGGATAATCCAAATAAAAAGCTCCGATATAAATATCGGAGCTTTTTATTTTTAAGCGAACTTATATTAAGCTTGCTCTAATTCTTTCTTTTCTCTTCTTTCTCTTAACAACTCTCTTGTTGCACCAAATATCCAGTAAAACACAAAGTTCACTAAAAACATCATCAACCAAAAACCAATAGTTAAGATGGTTAAAAATAATAAGAAACCTAAATATTGAGCGAATGTAAACATATCTTCTGGAATTTTTCTTAATAAATATAGGCCAAAGATAATTCATAAATTTAAATTGAACAATAAAACATTATAATTTATTAACTGCTTTTTCAACAAATTAAAAATTTCACCTTTCCAAGCAAAAATGTTTACTTTTAAAAAGTATTTTGCATAATTTTATTCCATGAAAACACTAATTACCAACATACAAGAATTACTTCAAATTAGGGACGCTTCTGTCAGAAAAGTGTCAGGCGCTGAAATGGCACTATTGCCTTCAATTAAAAATGCTTACTTACTAATTGAAGAGGATTTGATTGCCGATTTTGGCACCATGGAAAATTGTCCTAAAATTAATGCTGCTATTATTATTGATGCCACGAATAAAGTGGTACTACCTACTTGGTGTGATAGTCATACCCATATTGTCTATGCTGGTAATCGTGTGCAGGAATTTGTAGATCGAATAAATGGATTGAGTTATGAAGCAATAGCGAATCGTGGTGGTGGAATTTTGAATTCCGCCAAGAAGCTTAATGAAACTTCAGAAGATGAAATCTACAATCAATCTAAACATCGTTTAGAAGAAGTTATGCGTCAGGGAACTGGAGCGGTTGAAATAAAATCAGGTTATGGACTGACAGTTGATGGAGAATTGAAAATGCTTCGTGTGATTAAAAAACTATCTGAAAATTATCCCCTTGCGATTAAAGCCACATTTCTAGGAGCCCATGCCTTTCCGATTGAATATAAAGAAAATCATTCTGGGTATATTGATATCATCATCAATGAGATGTTACCTAAAATAGCACAAGAAAATTTGGCTCATTATATTGACGCATTCTGTGAAACAGGTTATTTTTCTGTTGAAGAAACGGAACGAATTATGGTGGCCGGAAAAAAATATGGTTTGGTAGCTAAAATACACGTCAACCAATTCAATGCTATTGATGGAATTGCAGCTTGTGTAAAGCACAAAGCACTTTCTGTTGATCATCTAGAAGTCGTGACCGATGAAGATATTGAGGCATTAAAGAACTCTGAAACTATGCCTGTCGCTTTGCCTTCTTGCTCTTACTTTATAAGTATTCCTTATACGCCAGCAAGAAAAATGTTAGATGCAGGATTACCACTAGCTTTAGCCTCTGATTTCAATCCTGGCACTACTCCTACTGGAAATATGAATTTTGTAGTCGCCACTGCTTGTATCAAAATGAAAATGACTCCCGAAGAAGCTATTAATGCCGCCACAATTAATGGCGCTTATGCGATGGGGCTATCTAAAACTCACGGAAGTATTACTGTAGGTAAAAAAGCAAACATAATAATTAGTAAAGAAGTCACCTCCTTTTATCAATTGCCGTATGCTTTTGGAACCAACTTAATTGACACCGTAATTCTTGAAGGAAGAATTATAAAATAGAATTCTATTTCAAAGTAAAACTTGATTTACCCACTAAATCATTTCTATCAAAAATATTGACAAAATAAATTCCCTTTTCAAATTTATTATAGGGAAAATCAATCGTACAATTTATAGATTGATTGGCATAATTAATAGTTTTAGTTAAGCTATAGGTCAATGACTCACTATCAAAAAACTCAGTGATACGCTTTCCTATTACGTTATTTTTACTGTTAATTATTTGGATATAGTATGTTTTTTCCCCTTGTTTAGCTGACGCATTCTCATCTAATGAAAAGGTAATTTTAATATAATCTGCTCTATTTGATGAAGTAGTTTCAATTTGATTAGTGGCTGACTTAATCATGTAAGCTGCCGCCTTGACATTGGACATGGTCACTTTAGAAAATTTTTCAAATCGAATGGCTGGAGGTACTTTTTTTACTTCGACACTCTTTTTGATAGGTTCATTAGCAACTTGAGGTGATTTTGGAAGTTCTTTTTTAGCAAAAAAATCATCCGATTTTGGTTTAACGGGCTCGGGTTTAGCAGTTACTACTTCATTTTTAAGAGGAATACTTATTGCTTTGTTTGCATTCTCCGTTTTAACTTTATTTTCTGATTTAGCTACTTGAGGTTTTTCTTTCTTTACTACAATACTAGTTTTCTTATTTTTTAACACTCCTATTTCATCAACCAAAACTTTCATTTTAGACTCTAATGATTGGTATTGCGTCTTGTATTTTAAAAGAGAGTTAGCATCATTTTTTGACTTTTCTAACTCTAAAACTAAATTTTGAACCTTTTCTTTTTCAGCCTCTAGAGTTTTGTAATTATTTGTTTTTTCAGCAATTTTTGTATCGTACATTGCTTTTAGTTCCTCTATTTCTTTCATTACCTTCTTATCATCTGTAATGGCTGATGCATTAGAAGGTGATTTCCCTAAAATAATTGAAGAATTTCCCAGAATATATCCGATACTACCAGCAAGTAGCACTAATAGAACTCCTATTATTCCAATCAAAATAGAGATATTTCTTCTAGTACTCATTTTATTAATTTAGTACCACAAAATAACATCAAATCTTGATTGGTCATGGTTAATAAAACTACAATTTATAAACAAAAATGCCTTCAAACAATTTATATTTTGATATAAATGTGTTAAAGGCATTCTAATACGTCTGAATTAGAATAACTATTGGTACATCATCTTAGTAGCATTGTATACTAATTTATATTCTTTTGCTTTATTTTTTTGAACAACGGACCCATCAGGATTTAATTTAAACTCAAAACCTTCTCTGTGAACTTTTTGTTGGGTTTCACTTGCTTGTTTGATTTTATCCAAAAATACTTTCTCTGTGATATTGTTTGTTAGCTGTTTGTTTTCAAAAACTACTTTTTTAGCTGTTTTATCATAAATATTAGAATAAATGGTAACAATATCTTCCGTCTTTAAATCGGTTTTAATCTGCGTTTTTTCTGTCCACGTCAACAAATACAAAGTAGTTCCACTTGCTTTAAATGCAGTCAATTTACAATCCATTGGAGCAAATTTTGAATCTACCGATTTGATTGTAATGGCATCTTGAGGTTTTCCATTTTCGTTTATTGATAATTGAAAATTACCCTCTTTTATTTCGGCCACTAGATTATCAGCTTTTGCTAAACCATTAGAAACAAGAACTTTTTTAGTTGATTTAACAGATTTCTTTTTTTGAGCATACGAAGTTGAAACAACAAAAGAAAGTGCGACAAACAAAATTATTTTTTTCATAAAATTTATTTTTATTACTTAATTGCTGAGCAATATACAAAATAATCAGTTTCATCTTTAATAAAAAAACCGAGCAATTTCTTGCTCGGTTTTGTATAAAAATAAATTATCTAATTACTTCACTTCTTCGAATTCTACGTCTTGCGTATTATCTCCTTGTGCTTCCGCTTGTGGTTGTGCCTCTTGAGCTTGACCAGCTTCCGCTTGAGCATACATCGCTTCTGTAGCAGTTTTCCAAGCAGCATTTACATTATCTAAACCTTTTTGGATAGCTTCCAAATCTTGCGATTGGTGTGCCATTCTTAATTCGGTTAATGCATATTCAATACCTGTTTTGTGCTCATCAGAAATTTTATCTCCTAATTCTTTCAACTGAGATTCAGTTTGGAAAATCAAACTATCCGCTTCGTTAATTTTTTCAGCTTTTTCTCTAGCTAATTTGTCTGCTCCAGCATTTGCTTCAGCATCTTTTTTCATTTTCTCAATTTCTTCAGCTGTTAAACCAGAAGAAGCTTCGATACGAATATCATGCGATTTTCCAGTTCCTTTATCAGTAGCAGAAACTTTGATAATACCATTCGCATCAATATCAAACGTTACTTCAATTTGAGGTACTCCTCTTGGTGCTGGTGGGATACCATCCAAGTTGAAACGACCAATTGTTTTGTTGTCTGCTGCCATGGCTCTAGCTCCTTGAAGAACGTGTAGTTCCACAGTTGGTTGAGAATCTGCTGCTGTAGAGAAGATTTGAGATTTTTTAGTTGGAATAGTCGTATTTGATTCAATCAAAACCGTCATAATTCCACCCATAGTTTCAATTCCTAAAGATAAAGGTGTAACGTCAAGTAACAATACATCTTTAACATCTCCAGATAAAACTCCACCTTGAATAGCTGCTCCAATTGCAACAACTTCATCAGGGTTCACACCTTTAGATGCTTTTTTACCGAAGAATTTTTCAACTTCATCAGCAATTCTTGGCATTCTTGTAGAACCACCTACCAAGATAACTTCATCAATATCTGAAGTAGAAAGACCTGCATCTTTCAACGCTTTAGCTACTGGTTCCATAGAACGTTTTACTAATGCATCTGACAATTGTTCAAATTTAGCTCTTGATAATTTTTTCACTAAGTGTTTTGGTCCAGAAGCAGTAGCTGTTACGTAAGGTAAATTGATTTCAGTTTCCGCAGAAGATGACAATTCAATTTTAGCTTTTTCAGCCGCTTCTTTAATTCTTTGTAATGACATTGGGTCTAGTCTCAAGTCGATACCTTCTTCAGCTTTAAACTCATCTGCTAACCAATCAATGATTGTTTGGTCAAAATCGTCACCCCCTAAATGCGTATCTCCATTGGTAGATAAAACTTCAAAAACTCCATCCCCTAATTCAAGGATAGAAATATCAAAAGTACCTCCTCCTAAATCGTATACTGCAATTTTTTGGTCTTTCCCTTTTTTGTCTAATCCATAAGCTAATGCCGCAGCAGTTGGCTCATTAATAATTCTCATTACTTTAAGACCTGCAATTTCACCTGCTTCTTTTGTAGCTTGACGTTGTGCATCATTAAAGTAAGCTGGAACAGTAATAACGGCTTCAGTCACTGTTTGGCCTAAATAATCTTCAGCCGTTTTTTTCATTTTTTGAAGTGTCATGGCCGACAATTCTTGTGCTGTATATAAACGACCATCGATATCCACTCGTGGCGTGTTGTTGTCCCCTTTTACTACTGAATAAGGTACTCTTTTCGCTTCTTCTGTAGTTTCAGTAAAAGTATGTCCCATAAAACGTTTGATTGAACCAATCGTTTTCGTTGGATTAGTCACAGCTTGTCTTTTAGCTGGATCACCCACTTTAATTTCTCCACCTTCCACAAACGCAATGATGGATGGTGTTGTTCTTTTTCCTTCTGAATTAGGAATTACTACTGCTTCTTGTCCTTCCATCACGGAAACGCAAGAGTTTGTTGTACCTAAATCAATTCCAATAATTTTTCCCATTTTTATATTTAATTTATTTTAGAAAATTCAGTTTTATAACTTGACTGTCAA
>CAIWKX010000039.1 GCA_903913315.1 uncultured Bacteroidota bacterium
GCAATCATTTCAAGGTATATCCCTTTTATATAGGTGGTTGTTCCTTGAAAATTTTTGTCGAAGATGTGACAATCTACAAAAAGCTTGATTTTTTTTGGCATTAGTTAGTAATCTTTTCTTCTACTTGATTATGGAAATAAAGCAAAGCACCCAAAATAAAAATAATAATATCTCTAGCATTATATATCCCTGTGATGGTGAGTGTCGTGAATAAATAAAGCAATCCTATTGATGAAATTAATACCGTCACAAATTGATTGTTAGTTTGTTCCTGATAAATTTTCTTGTACAAAGAAAATAGAAAACCAATAATTATAATCAAACCGATAAATCCAGTTTTATAAAACACATATACATATCCATTATGAAGTTCTGAAATATATTTTAATCCCTTATTTTTATCCCCTGTTAATGGTGCTTCAAATTTTAAATTAACTAATGAACCTTGCCCAGTTCCTATTATAAAACTTGACGGGTATTGTTTCATTAACGCAAAAGCTCTTTTGGCCTCATAACCCCTCCAATGATCCCATAAGTCTTTATGGTTTTCTCGGTCGATGTTTGTTTTAAATAGTTCTTCTGGGGCATTTTTTATTTTAAACAAAAAAGAATCAAGTCCAGAATTTTTTCTTTCTATTTTGACAGAAAAAAGATAAATATAGAGAACAGCTATTGACAAAACCATCAATCCTAAAACCTTAATCGTTTTTTTAGTTATTAATGTATAACCGTGAAGAGACAATAGAATAATAATTGCGCCAATTATCATTGTTCTAGAAAAATACAAAATAGAGGAAAGAAGTATTGTAGTGAAAATAATATTATAATTTCTTTTAAAATAAAAGAGTGCTTGACCTTGAAACTTTTTATAATAAATTAATAAAAAGAAAGCTAAAAGCTCTAAAAAATTATCTCTTGAGTATTCTCTAACATCCTCTAAACTCCCTGAAAATGCTTTGCCAATGGTACATAAAATAATGAAATGGATTATTGCAGAAAAAAAACCGCATAGAACAATTGTCTTAATAAAGACCCTAAGATTATTAATCTTTTTGTAGAAAAAATATCCTATCAAAATACCTAAAATGGGCTTAATAAAGTGAAAGATGTCTTTTAATAAATTGAAAGAATTGTATTGATGAAAGAAAAAGACAATAAATCCAATAAAAAAGATACAAAATAATGGGGCTATTTGAACAAGAAAAGGTTTAGAAATTTTTATTTTTTCAAAAAGAAAATAAATTAAAAGTAAGATTATTTGAAATATAATATTTGCTCTAAATGAAGACACGTATAGTTGTGCAAAAAGTGCTAATACAAATAATATTGTGTAAAATTTAGTTGCATTTATTTTCATTGATTCTTGTCATTTTTAGACTTTTCAAAAATAAATTATTTAATCTAGTTTCAATGCTCTTTTAATATTTTTTACAAGTTTATTTATTTTTAAAGAAGTCCAAACTGGAATTTTATTTATTCCTTTGAAATGTTTTGATATATAGGTTTCATATCCTTTAACTAATAATGGCTTTTTAGAAGAATTAAATCCAACGAAATGAATGTATCTATATTTCGTTAAAAAGATTCTTTTATATCCTTTGTCAGCCATTCTTTTACACAAATCAACATCTTCTACATAAAGAAAATAATCTTCATCAAAACCATTAATTTGTTCGTATACTTTTCTTGGTGTCATTAAAAATGAACCACTTAACCAATCTACTTCATATTCATTTTTAGTAAATTTTCCAAGTGTAAATTCTTTGTTGTTTTCTTGAATTTTTTTCATCCAAAACATATTTTGAATGTTTGGAAAATTTCCACAAACAGGCAAATATTTTTTTTCCCCACTAAACATATTGATTCCTATAGCTCCAATCGATGAATCTGATTTTAAATGATCTAGAACTGGTCTTAAATCATCTAGAACAATAGTGTCATTGTTTATTAGCAAGAGATAATTCCCTGAAGCATGTTTTACTGCTTCATTGTTTCCTTTACCAAATCCATAATTAATTTTAGATTCAATTAGTTTAATCTCTGGATAATTTGATTTAATATAACTACAACTGTCGTCGTGTGAATTATTATCAACTACAATAATTTCAAATGAAATTGCATTTAAGTGTTGGTATAGGGAATCAAAGCATTCTTTTAGATACTTATATCCATTGTAATTGACAATAATAACTGAAAGTTCTTTTCCCATCTTCCCTTTTTTATCAGATTAAATGAAAGTATAAAATCCGAGTTTTTTCTTTATGATAAAGACAAATATAATATTTACAATTATATTTGATATTAAACTAGATATCGCTGCTCCTTCTATCCCATAATGAGGGATTAAATATAAATTCAAAATGAAATTCAGGATAAACCCACCAAAAAAAATGTTTCTTACTATCTTCTGATGGTTCGTCATGTTTAATATTTGATCTACATTTCCTGTCATTGCATTGAATAATGCTCCTAGAGTTATTAAAATGAGTGTTGCGCTTCCTGCTTCAAACCCTTGTCCAAAAAAACTTAAAATTGTTTTACTAAATAAAATAATTAATAATGCTAATGGCAAAGTCAATAGAATTACTATTTGAGTAGCTCTATTGATTACTTTTTTCATTTCAAAAATATTATTGCTATTAAATAATTCTGAGGTTTTTGGCATAATTATAACATTCATTGATACGACAAAAAACAGGGTAAGAGAACCAACTTTAAATGCAGCATTATAGATCCCAATATTTGCTTCTGTTTCTAATCTGCCAAGCATTAAAATATCGGTCCAATTCAACAAGAACAAAAATATTCCACTCACCATCATAGGTGTAGATTTTTTCAATATTTCTCGAATAGAAATTTTAGTTTCTGCTTTTATATATTTGTCTTTGAAAATAAGAATTACTCCAAAAAGAGTTGTTATTATTATAGATAATACATAAGCAAGAAAATTAAAGTAGGGTTTAAAATGGTATTGTTTAAAAATAAAAAGGAGCAATAAAAAAATTACATTCGGAAGAAAAGCAAACAACCCATACGTTATAATTTTCTTTTGAGCTATAAAATAGTAAAAGGTTATTTCATAAATAATCATAAAAGGAATACTTAAAGAAATAATTATAAAAAAGTCTGATAATTCCGCTTTCTTAAAAAGGAATAAGGGTAAAAAATTGCATCCGAAAAAAAATAGTAACATTGGGATAAGAGATGCTACAAACCCTATTTTATACATTCTTAACAACAACCCTTTTGACTCGTAGTGGTTATCAATATTTCCATTAAGAGCAACAAAGGCGTTTGGCGTTCCAAGAGCAAATACCATTGTAGTAATCTGAATGATTGTTAATGCTAATGAATAATTTCCAAAATTTGCTTGTCCATAGAAATTTGTTATAAACGACATTGTTAAAAAACTTAAAGCCATCGTTCCCATTCGAAATAAAAAAGTTATCCCTCCTTTTGAAAGGATTTCTTTTATTATTTCTTTATCTAAAATTATTTTTTTTAGCATTTATGTGTTTAGCTTATTCACTTTAATGTTATAAATTTCTGAATTAAATCGTGGTTTTTTTTAAATAAAACCTCTATTTATTCTTTAAAACTCTTTCGGAGTTTAATAAAAATTGATTTTTTGTTTTCATATTAGAAACTATTATACCCACTTTATACTCTCCTTTCGGAATGTCATTTAATTTCATTTTAACAGAAAACCCTGAATCGTCATAGTTATATTTATGTTTAAAAGTTGAAGTAACATCTTGTCTTTTTGATTTTGCAGTAGCAATAACGTAACTTTCTCTAGCTCCAATAAAAATTAATTTTATTTCATTATCAAAAGCATCTTGATTTTTAAATGAAGACCAACCTGCTATTTTTACATAGTCATTTTTAACTTCAAATTCATCTATATTACCTATCAAATCTCCTGCTTTAATTTTGCCTTTTGTCAATTTAGGTTTTTCAAATTCTTTCTTTCCTAAATCTTGAGATTTACCTAAATCTGAATAAAACCAATTTCCATTTTTATCTTTAATTGCAAGACCTACATCATGCTTTCCTTTTTCAATGTCTTTTGTGAAAATAGTTGACGAAAATCCAGAATTTTCTAAATTTTCTTTCTTAAATGCGGAAGTTACATCTGGTCTTAATCCTTTTTTGGTAATAGCAACATAAGATTTATTATCATTTGAGATTGTTACAAATATTGAGTCATTTTTATTATTACTAACTCCTTTTATAAATGCCCAACCTTTAATCTGAATTATATCATTATTATATGTTAATCCTTCAATGTTGTATTGAATTTTATCATTAAAAATAGGTCTGTCAATACATTTTAATATATTAGATTTAGAATAGTAATTAGTTATAGAATCTTTTTTAGTTTGTTCTTCTTTGGTTACTAAAATATCCTTTTTTATTAATTTTTTATTGGTATACAAAATATAATAACCATCTAAATAATGAATATTAACAGAATTATTGTGAAAGAATACATTAAAAGCATCTAAATATTGAGGCGTTGTAACAATTAGTTCATCATTATGTATTATACCTTTACTTAAATTTGAATTTAATGAATCGATGAAAACTTGATTTTTAGCTCCGTTTTCTCTTGCGGCATAACCTGTAGAAATTGATTTCTTAGTTTTTAAAGCAATAAAACATAAATCTTGATAATCCATTGGATACAATAAATTATTATTAAAAGGGGGATAAGTAATTACTTTATCAAAATTGTTAAAAATATTCTTCCATTTTTCATTTGATAAAGGTGTAGTGTATTTTCCATATGACAAATCTCTTCCTAAGTAAATAAGTTTAGTATCATAGGCTTGAATTAAGATAATAAAAACAAGTATAGATATCTTAATATAATTTGGTGCTTTAGTTTTTACAAAAATAAGAATAATAAGTAGCAAAAACATATAATAAGCAATCCAAAAAAATCTTCCACTAGCTCTAAAAACACCTCCTATTTTTAATATTAATCCTGGTATTGGAAATTTAACCAATGTCATATCCCCAAACGTAACTTTGTTAGTAATAGCAAAAAGTGCTAGAACAATTCCGAGAATAAACAATGGTAAATTATCTTTTTTTATTTTAGAAAAAAGAGATGAATTTCTTATCGCTATTAAAAAACAGATTGTAGAGATGATCGTTAAAATCATTATTCCTAATCCCAAATATAAGAATCCTTCATATTGTTGTGGAGAAACTTGTTTTAATGCTGGGAAAAAAGTAGAATATCCACTAGCATTAAAAAATGAATTTAGATTAAACCCATAAAGGCCATAACTATTGGCTACTTCAAGATTTACAGAATTACTAAAATCTAACATTCCAAATATATACCAAATTAATACAACCGAAAAAAAGGAAATTATTACATAAATTAAAGCTTGTTTTAATGATATTAAACTATTATAAAAATAACTTTTAAACGGTAAAATAATATTAAATCCAATAACCATAAAACAGATATATGGATTAATCATAGAGCTAATTAATAATAAATATATTTGTTTTTTATTAATTAGTTCTACATTATTACTGTTTAAAGGTTTCAGATAATAGTATATTGAAGCTAAAATAAATCCGTGAGCACATAATGATGGATGCATCCCTCTATAAATCAAAACAGGATTACAAGCAATTAAAATAACTCCTATTAAAGTATAAATTAAATTTACATTATAAAGTTTAAAAATCTTAATTGTATAATATGCCATCAATAAATGACAGAACAAAAGCCATCCGCCTAAATATTGAAAATCTTCAGGTAACAGACTTGAAAAAATCTTAAAAAAAAATGCTAATAGTGGTATAGAATCCCAATAACCAACGTTTGTACTAACAGGATAACATAGTTTATCTATATTCCCAATAGGAAATGTCCAATGTTCATTTCTATAAAACGCCCAGCCTAAGTAATGTTGTCCCCAATCATGGCGTGCCGATAAAAGCCAATTAATATTAGTCGGAATTACAATATCTAAGCCATATGAAATTTGAAAGACTATTAAAACTAAAATAAGTGATAGTAGATACAAAATTATATTTTTATTCCCTTGATAATTTATACCTTTCATAATCTATTTTTTATAATGTTTTCCATCTTGAATTATTTTATCTACCACAAAAAGTGGTCTATTTCTAACTTGATTATATATTCTCAATACATATTCGCCAATTAATCCTAAGGAAATTAACTGAACCCCACTGAATAAAATTATAGCTAATATGGTTGCTGTAAATCCTTGTGGAACGTCATTATAGACAATTTTTCTATATACATTGTACACAAAATAGATTAATGAAAAAAACACCGTCATAAATCCCAATCTAGTGATTATTTTTACTGGAAAATCACTGAAATTAAAAATGCCATTGAAAGCTAATTCAAATAATTTTTTCCAACTGTATTTAGTTTCCCCAGCTTGTCTTTCATCGCGATTGTATTCGTAACCAATTTGTTTGAAGCCTACCCAGGCGCGCATACCACGAAGGTAACGGCTATGCTCAGGCATGTTGTTGATAGTATCAACAACTCTTCTGCTTAACATGGAGAAATCGCCACTGTCAATTGGAATATTAAAATTTGAAATTTTTTTCTGTAATCTGTAATAAATAGAATAGGCTGCTTTTTTAAGAAGACTTTCTTTTCTGTTTTTTCTAATCGCATAGATAACATCATATCCATTAATTAGATATTCATAAAATTTATTTACTAATTCTGGTGGGTCTTGTAAATCACCATCAATTATCATTGCTCCTTTTTTACCTCTTACATGGGCCAACCCAGCACTAACCGCTAATTGATGCCCATGATTTCGAGATAACAATATCCCTGTAAATCGACTGTCTTTAATGCAAAGTTCTTCTATTAATTTGGCAGTGGTATCACTACTTCCGTCGTTAACTAAAATTACTTCACATGCAAATTTAGTTGAATTAATTACGTCTGAAAGTCGTTGAATTAATTGTTCGAAAACTAACTCTTCGTTGTAAAGAGGAACTATAATAGATATGTCAATTGTATTACTCATTTGCCTCTTTTTGTATAGTTTATTTCAACCTTTAATCTCGAAAAAACCATTGACCACTGATTTATAAAAATATAGATATCCTTATCTCTAAATCTATTTCTTTACTACAATTTTATCCGTTACCATCAATGCCTCTTTTTTAGTTTCCTCATTCATAAGAAGAATTCCCAATTGATAGGTGCCTTTTTTAAAATCTTTACTTTCGATGGTAGCATTGTAACCACAATTATCAACGTTGTAATCTAATTTAAAATAAGAAGTGACGTCTTTTCTAATCACTTTTTGAAGCTGTAATCTTGTAGCTACACCATTTTTAATTAAAAGTAGTATTATTTTTGTTTTATCAGGAAATTGGTTCGGAAAAAACGCCCATCCAGATACTTTGATATTATTATTAGTGTTTTCAAAAGTTTCTAAATTACTCTTAAATTCATTTCCGGTGGTGTTAGAATTGTTTTTTAATTCTGATATTAGAAAACTGATTTTTTCGTCTTCAAATTTCTGGTTGCTTTCTGCTACTATTTTTTTATCCAATTCAACCTCATCAGGAGGATAAATATCATCCTTAGTTTTTATTCGTTCATCGCCACGCCAAACAAATCCTCTTAATTTCCTGGCATTTCCTGGCAAATCTTTATCGGGATAAATGTCTCCATCTACAGCATCATAAAAAGTAATGGTATCAACCTTACTTTTGTCATCCATAGTCATATTGATACGACTGCTAACATTTTTATTAATCCCTATTAATTCATTTTTGTCATTTCGCATATAATACACCACTTCTGTGTTTTTAACAACATCGGCTTCGTAGAGTTTGTTTTCTTTGAACTTTCCATAGAGGTTCAGTCCTTTTATTTGATTGTATCCTGCCCCTATGGTATCTTTTGAAATAATAAAAGTATTGTTGAGAATCTTTAGTGAATCCAGTTTTTCTGTGGTATTGTTGCCTATTAAATGCATCACGTCTCCGGTCATTTGGCTCTCAAAATTCCAAAGTATTGGTTTCCCAATAAGTTTTGTCAATGCCGCTTTTTGATCGGAGTGTATAGAATCACACTTACCACTTAAATCGGTTTTATAAAAACGAACGTTGTTAAATCCTGTCACTTTTCGATCTCCAGCTTTACCAGTTACAATTATCTTTTTGGCATGAATAAACATAGAGTCTTTTTCTATCAAGTATCTAACCGAGGCGTGTTTTGTCATAAATAAGGAATCTTTATTTTTATAGACTTCGCCATAATGACCACGGATAATTGCTTTATTTATTGAATCGGTAATTTTTACATTATGGGTGCCCGATGCAAACTCTCTTTTCCTATCATAATACAAACTATCTCCTTCAATTAATCGATCTTTATATTTTATGTAAGACTTTCGTAAAAAATGACCTGTATTCTTTTTGCTGTTATAGAATCCATTTTCAGTATAGATAAAATTATCCTTCCCGGTAATGGTTGATGGCCCGCGTAAAAAAGACCCTCCATTACTGGTATAATAATCTAAATGATTTGATTTTATGATATATTCTGGATTAGTTAACACCACAGAAGTTAAAAATTGGTATTTTTTTTCTTTAACATAATACTTGCCTTTCTTACTCTTTAACGTGTTGTTTTTATTAACAATAGTGGCATTAGAATTAAAATAAGCTTCTTGTGAATTTCTATCAAAATAAATAGTGTCGGTAGTCATTCTTGATTCTGGCGATTGCATTACCACATTTCCAGACGCAAAAGCTTTTTTGAGATTCCCATTATATTCAGCATATTTACTATTTAAATGTAAGGTGTCTCCCTGAATCATTTCAACATTTCCAAAAGCTTTAATATAATTTTCATTTTGAAAATAATACGCTTTATTACAGGTCATGATAACGCCGTCATGATTAAATCTTACATTTCCAGTCAACAATAAAGCATCTGGCATTTCATGTTGATTTATATCCGAGAAGTCAGAATTTTCAATAATAATTTTACTTGCTTTTTGACTAAAAGCAATTGTGAAATTTAGAAGTAATAATCCAAAAAGAATTATATTTTTTTTCAATGGTTTTATTTTTTAGTTGGTATGTTACAAAATCTATTTTTGCAAACTATCTTCCCATTTATTAATTTTCAAACCAAAAACTCTTTTAATTTTAGTTTTATCCAAAACGCTAAAAGCGGGTCTTTTAGCAAGTGTCGGATAACTTGTTGTCGGAATTGGTTTTAAATCTATAGTAATATTGTTTTCTTCAAATATTTTATTGGCAAAATCATACCACGAACATTGCCCTTCGTTGCTGAAATTATAAATCCCAAAGTTAGAATCTGAAGAACTAACATTTCTACTATACTCTGTATGAAGTATTATTTCAATAATAGCTTCAGCTAAATCAACAGCATTCGTTGGTGTTCCAATTTGGTCATTAACTACAGATAAACTGTCCTTTTCTGAACCCAAGCGCAACATTGTTTTCATAAAATTATTGGCAAATTTAGAATAAACCCATGATGTTCTTATGATGAAATAGTGATCAAATGTTTCTTGAATAGCTTTTTCTCCCTCTAATTTGGTTTGTCCATAAACTCCCGTTGGATTTGGAATATCTTCTTCTGTGTAACCACTTTTCTCGTGAAGGGAAGTCATACTGCCGTCAAAAACAAAATCTGTAGAAACGTGCAGTAAAATAGTGTTGTTTATTTTACAGGCTTCCGCTAAATGTTTAGCACCTATTACGTTGATTAAATACGCTTTTTCTGTTTCTGTTTCAGCTTTGTCTACCGCTGTATAAGCGGCAGCATTAATACAATAATCCGGTTTAATTTGGTTAAAAACTTGGTTAACATTAATTAAATTAGTGATATCCAAAAAGGAGGAATCACAAAAAACAAAATCTACTTCTGCGTATTTTTCAGAAATAGATTGTATTGCTTGTCCTAATTGACCATTGGCACCCGTAACTAATACTACCATACTTTTTTAGCATTAGTTAGTGTTGGAAGAATTTGATCTTTTTCTGAAATGATTAGATTTTCAATTTCAAATTGCCAATCGATATTCAATTCAGGATCATTGAAAATAACGCCTCCTTCACTTTCTTTATTGTAAAAATTGTCACACTTATAGAAAAAAGTTGCTGTTTCGCTTACTACTAAAAATCCATGGGCAAATCCTCTTGGCACAAAAAATTGATTTTGTTTTTCCGCTGAAAGCAATACGCCTACATGTTGACCATAAGTTTCAGAATTAGGACGAATATCAACAGCGATATCAAGCACTTCTCCCTGTAGTACACGAACTAATTTTGCTTGGGCATGTTCTCCACATTGATAATGCAATCCACGTAAGACTCCTTTGGAAGAAAAAGATTGATTGTCTTGAACAAAATGTACATTTTGCCCAATTCCTTTTTCAAAAGTCCTTTCATTAAAACTTTCCATAAAATAACCTCGCTCGTCACGAATTATTTTGGGTTCTATTGTAAAACAGCCTTTTAGTTTTGTTTCTGTAAAAATCATTTTATCCTTGTAATAAACTCATTAAATGAACTCCATATCCACTTTTAAGTAATGGTGTTGCTAATGCTTTTAATTGTTCAGCATCTATAAAACCCATTTTGTAGGCAGCTTCTTCAATAGCGCCAATTTTTAAACCTTGACGCTCTTCTATAACTTGAACAAATTGACCTGCCTGCATTAATGATTGAAATGTTCCTGTATCTAACCAAGCCGTACCTCTATCAAGGATGCTTACTTTTAGGTTTCCTCTGTTTAGATATTCTTTATTTACATCGGTAATTTCTAACTCACCTCTATGACTAGGGGCAATATTAGCCGCAATTTCTATTACTGAATTATCATAGAAATAAATTCCTGGTACTGCATAATTTGATTTTGGCTTTTCTGGTTTTTCTTCTATCGATAAAACTTTTCCATTTGTGTCAAAATCAACAACACCATATCGTTCAGGGTCGTGCACGTGATAAGCATAAATAACTCCTCCATCAGGATTATTATTGGCTTGTAATAATTCAGCTAGACCTGTTCCATAAAAAATATTGTCTCCCAAAATTAAAGCTACCTTATCATTGCCTACAAATTCTTTCCCAATAATAAAGGCTTCAGCAAGACCATTAGGATGTTCTTGAACAGCATATTCAAAACGACATCCCAATTTTTTACCGTCTCCCAAAAGTTGTTGAAATAAAGGTAAATCATGAGGCGTTGAGATAATTAATATTTCTTTGATTCCTGCCCACATTAAGGTTGATAATGGATAATAAATCATTGGTTTATCATAAATTGGCATTAACTGCTTACTAACCGCTAATGTAAGAGGGTGCAATCGTGTGCCGGAACCTCCTGCTAAAATAATTCCTTTCATAGTAATTATGCTTTAGATTTTGCTAACTGATTTTTATAAAAAGATTTGAAATAACCTAATAAAATAAATAGAAAAATAAATAAAACTGGTAACACTAATTTCATTTTACCATTTAGTTCTTTAGTATTTCTGATATTAATTGTTGAACTACTTTCTTTGATTATTCTATCATTCCCAACAAGTTCTAACCTATGCTCTCCTTGTTCTTTAATCAATTCGTTTTTAGTTTTTATAACGTCATTCAATTGTGTGTTTTCATTATAATAAACCAATTTATCACTTTTTTGAGAGCCATTTAAAGTTTTTGAAAAACTGTTTAATACTCCATTAATTTGTGAAATAATGGAATCATTTTCTTTCATCTTTATTCTAATATTATTTAAATACTCCTTTTGTATTTTTTGATAATACTCTGAATTATTCAGATAATTCAAAATAGGTTTCACAGTCTTGTCTTCGGTTGTTGTTCTTGAAGTAGAAAAAGAAATATTATGAAAACTATAGTTTCTACTTGTCAATTTATCATCAACTATTTTTTTTAGGTCTCCATTTTCTGCCAATAATTTAATGAATTCAAAATTTACAGGAGTTGTTCCAATAAATCTATAAATGTCGGTTATGGGTTCTATTTTAATAGCATGAAAATGTTTACAATCTTTTATCCCTACTATATTTTTTAAAAACAAAGTGTCGCCTTCACTAATCTTAGAATTAATAAGATCTATTTTGGAATACAAATAATCTGTAGAGGTAAAATTTGGAGTGACAATAATTTGATGATCATAACTTTTTCCGTTTTTATCCATATAAAAACCAAGCCCTGCTCCAAGAATAAATAATATCCCAATTATTAGAATATTTCTCTTTAAAAATAGTATTCCTCGGAATATTTTATTTGAAATTCCTTCAAAAAAACCACCTATTTTCTTTGAAATTTGTGATAAATCAATCTCTTGATTGTCAATGTTATTTTGAGATTCTGAACTCATAAACTTTATTTTACGTTAAAAATTTGTTCTAATATTTTGATTGTAATTAAATACGTTGGCTTTACTCCTGTCGTTCCTAAACCTCCAGAAGCTAAAGTGCTTCCTGTTTTTAATGGATTGTCTGAAGCATAATAGGCATATCTAACCTTAACATCTGGATGGATACTTTTTCTAATTTTTGAAGCTGATTGAATTGCTTTTTGGTAATAAGCTCCTTCCATTTCCAATCCAATAGCTCCCCAAGTAGATTCGTGGAAGAACTTTAAAAGATCTTTGTTTTGTAATGATGTTCCTAAAACAGTAACCATAGGTCCTGCAAAAACAGGAATGTCATTTCCAGCAAACATGCTTGCTGTTAATTCATTATTGAAAAAATAATTATCCGCTGTTCCTTCATTAATATGTGCATTCGGAATCATAATGTCTCCTTTTCCTCCTTGAAGTATACCAGCTTTTCCCATGATTGAAACAGATTCTACATTTAAAAAAAGCGTGTTAGCTCCTTTTTTAAATGGCTTTAATAATTCATCTATAGTTTCATAGGCTTGCTCTCCAAACGCATAATCCATAACAATTATTACTGGTTTTTCCTCACTTACATTAGCTTTAGGAAAACTTGATTTTGCCCAATCTATTTTAGCTGTATCAAAAATTTGAACATCAATATTAGTTCCTGATTGGTCGGGAAGCGAAATCATTCCATGTTGCAACGCGAAAGATTCGACCTTATCTCTAACATCGTGAGCGCCTTGCTTACTCAACTCTTCATACACGAAGAAATCCGATTTGTCTTTGAGCTTTCCTTTATGAACATGTGCTGCAAAAATAGAGTTCATTACAGAATGCATATTCGCACTAATAACATGAATTGGTCTATCTAATAAATTATTTTCGTTTAAAACCTCCTTGATGTTAGTTGCCCAAATTTCACCATGAATGTGATGTCCTAATCTTTCTCTTAAAATCGGACTGAAAGTAATGGTTCGTTTATTATTATCTATAACTTCTTCAATGGCCAATTTTCCTAACCAATAAATAACATGAAGAAACCTATCTGGCTTTTCAGTAATTCCAAAAGAATCGTAAATATCCAGAACCTCAGCGAATGTTCTTCCTAACACATTCGCAGCATGAGAAATGGCTTTTTCTTTTTCTATTTGAGTAAGTTTTTTGGGTTGTAATGCTGCTTGTTCTAATTTCTGCCAATCACGAGAAATTTTTCCTTCCTCATCAATCAAAACTCTATTTTTAATTTTATGTGATTCAATAAAAATAAAAGTCAAATGTGTTAAAATATCATAAATATCAGAACGCCCACGAGTAATCTCAACATTCATCTGTTCTTCATCAATTCGATAACAATTTCTTTTTCTCTTTGGAGGTATAATCGCTCTAAAATGTGATTTTGAATACCCTTCGTCTGAAGTTAAATTGATATATCGACATTCTTCAATTCCTATTGGAAGCCTTTCAATAACATAAAGCAATCCATTAAGTTCTACTTTTTCTTCTGCAATACTTCCATAAATTTCCGGTCTTAATTCGAGAAGTGCTTCTCGTAAAGTGTCTCCTGAAACACCCATAGGTTTATAGAAACCTCTGTTAAATAAATGCCTCATGGTAATGTACAATCGTTCGATAGCTGCCGACGATTCTTGCGCCCTAGAGCGCGAAATGTTTTTAATTTCTTTCATTAAATTTTGTTTTCTAACGAGCAAAGGTAAGAAATTTATAGATTAATTAGTTTTTCCGCTATTTCCCTATCATTTGACAGCCTTGGAAGCTTGTTTTGCCCTCCCAATTTTCCTATGGATTTCATGTATTCCTGAAATCCATTTTTAGAAACTTTAGTAATCACCAATTTTCGTAATACTTTACCAACAATTAAATCATCGTAATATACATTCTGTTTACGCATTGCATTGTCAATGATTAATGCAAAATCTTCTAAATTATAGGGTTCATTTTCAAATTCAATAAACCATTCATGGTAAGGCAATCCTATTTGTGGAGCAATTTGTGGAGCAACTGTGAATTCATTTACACGGATAGTTGTATCTTCCATGGCTTCTTGCAAAGCATGTTCCACCTCTTTTCCAATAACGTGTTCACCAAAAGCTGAAATATAATGCTTAATTCTACCCGAAACGATAATACGATAAGGCTTCAAACTTGTAAATTGAACAGTGTCTCCAATATTGTAAGCCCAAAGCCCTGAATTAGTAGATATAATTAGAACATAATTCACATCCAATTCAACTTCGCCAATAGTATATCGTTTGGGGTTTTCTGTAAAAAAAACATCTGCTTTTACAAATTCATAGAAAATCCCAGAATTCAATAACAATAACATTCCTTTTCCCTTTTGCGAATCTTGATACGCAAAAAACCCTTCAGAGGCAGGAAACAATTCTATAGCATCTACTTTTCTTCCTATTAGATTTTCAAATTTGGCACGATACGGCTCATAATTCACCCCACCGTAAATAAACAAATTGAAATTCTTAAAAATTTCTCCTATAGGTCTTCCTCCTTTTTGTTGCAGTTTTTCAAAATACATTTGTACCCAAGATGGAATACCCGAAATCACAGCCATATCTTCATTGATTGTTTCTGCAACTATAGCATCGACTTTAGTTTCCCAATCGTCAATGCAATTCGTTTCCCAACTCGGCATCCTATTTTTTTGTAAATATTGAGGAACAAAATGCGCAACAATTCCAGATAAGCGCCCGAATTGAATCCCATTCTTTTCTTCTAAAATCGGACTTCCCTGCAAAAAAATCATTTTGCCATCCACAAAATCAGCCTTACCTGTTTCATGGATATAATTTAAAATAGCATTTCGAGCCGCTTCAATATGATACGGCATCGATTCTTTAGTAAGTGGAATGTATTTAGCCCCTGAAGTAGTTCCCGAAGTTTTAGCAAAATAAATGGGCTTTCCTATCCAAAGAATATTTTCTTCGCCTTTTATTACTCTATCTACATAGGGCTTTAGGGCCTCATAATCTCTAATTGGAACGTGGTTTTGAAAATCTTCAAAAGTTGTAATTCCTCTAAAATTGTGATCTTTTCCAAATTGCGTGTTTACCGCTTGACGTATTAAATCTTCAAAAACTTGCTGCTGCGTAATAACCGGATTGGAAGTCCATTTTTGAGTTTTATTGTCAATGAAATTTGCAAATATTTTGGCGGCTAGTGATTTTATAGACATTATTTATGCTTCTTTTTTGAAGTTTTTTCACGCTCTTTTATCTTCTCTTCCTCCTCTGTAACCTCTTTTCGAAGTTGTAGTTCCGCTTTAGTTGCTGTGAGTTGTAAATTGGGTAAAGTATCTTCCTTTATAGCCAAAATAGAATCCTTATTTACTTTTGCATATTGCAAATTACCATTTAAAACCTTTTTAATAGATTCTAAATAAAGTTCGTTTTTCTTAATAGCAAACTCCAACGAATCTGATTTTAAAGCCAATTCCGTAGCATCTTTCTTCAATTTTGTAGAAGTATACCCTGGGATATATTCACGCAAAGGCGTAAAAGCAATAATATAGGTAGTGAAAATAATAATCGAAATTGCTCCAACTGTTGCCACCACAAATACATTCATCAAAGTCAATTTCAAAGAAAATATTTCTTCAAAAGTATCTTCATTCAAGATAACCAATCGGTTTTTTGTGAAGAGTCTTTTCTTTAACAATTGCTTTTTGAGGCGTTTTTCTGTCATAACTTTGATTATTATACAAATATAGAAATTACTTCCAAATCACACTTGGCTTTTTAACGTTCTTTAACGCTAAATAGTTGCCCTTCTATTCAAATATTTTCTACATTTGCAGAGTATAATTTTAAATTATTGAAACTATGAACTTTTTAACCATATTTTTAGAGCTTACTCCTATGCACGTAATGCTCATCGTTGTTGTTGTTGTATTGCTTTTTGGAGGTAAAAAAATTCCAGAATTAATGAAAGGATTAGGTTCTGGCGTTAAAGAATTTAAAAAAGCAGCCCAACAAGAAGAACAACCTACCGTTACTAAAAAAGAAGAAGAAACTAAAGAATAATTTTTTAGCTATTAAACTAAAAGCCCAAATTCGGAATTGAATTTGGGCTTTTGTTTTTTATAAAATCATCGTCAATTGAATTCTTTTTCTATCTTCATCTACTTCAACCACTTTCACTTGAACATGTTGATGTAGTTTCACCACTTCATTGACATCCGAGACAAAACCGGCTTTCAATTGTGATATATGCACCAATCCACTTTCTTTCACACCTATATCAACAAAACAGCCAAAGGCTGTAATATTATTAACTATTCCTGGTACAATCATCCCGGTTCTTACATCTTTAATTGATTTGACATTCGGGTCAAATTCAAAAACTTTAGCGGCTTTTCTAGGATCTAATCCTGGTTTTACTAATTCTTTTAAAATGTCTTTTATTCCAAGAATTCCAATGGTTTCATTAATATATTTTTCAGGTTGTATTACTGCTATTTTCTCCTTATTCGCAATCAATTCATTCACAGAAATTTTCAAATCTTTTGCCATTTTCTCAACAATTCCATAAGCTTCTGGATGCACTGCCGAATTATCCAAAGGATTTTTTCCGTTGTGAATTCTAACGAAGGCTGCTGCTTGTTGGTACGCTTTTTCACCTAATCGAGGTACCTTTTTAATTTGTTTTCTGTCTTCAAAAGGGCCGTTTTCCGAACGATAAGCTACAATGTTTTCAGCCATCTTCTCTCCTATTCCACTCACATAACTCAACAACGATTTACTCGCGGTGTTGATATTTATTCCCACAGAATTCACACATCGAACCACTACAGTGTCCAACTCGTCCTTCAATTTGGTTTGATCCACATCGTGCTGGTATTGCCCCACTCCTATCGATTTAGCATCAATCTTCACTAATTCTGCCAATGGATCAGAAAGGCGTCTTCCTATAGAAACCGAACCTCTAACCGTAACATCATATTTTGGAAATTCATCTCTGGCAATCTTACTCGCCGAATAAACCGATGCTCCTGCTTCTGAAACCACAAACACTTGCACTGCTTTGTCAAAAGCTATTTTCTTTATAAAAAATTCAGTTTCTCTCGAAGCAGTGCCATTACCAATAGAAATAGCTTCAATATTATAAGCATTCACCATCGATTTGATTTTCTTCATCGCCATAGCCGTTTCGTTTTGTGGCTGATGTGGATAAATCGTTTCATTATACAATAAATCACCTTTTTCATCCAAACAAACAATTTTACAACCACTCCGATATCCTGGATCAATGGCCAAAATTCGTTTTTCTCCCAAAGGTGGTGCTAACAATAATTGACTTAAATTTCCAGCAAAAACCTCAATCGCTTTTTGATCTGCTTTAGCTTTAAATTCTTGCAAAGTTTCATTTGAAATCGCTGGTTCTAAAAGTCTTTTATAACTGTCTTTTATGGCTAGTTCTAAATGAGGTTTGGCGTCTGAATTTCTATTAGTAATAACATTCTCTTCTATAAAATAGAGCGCTTCTTCTTTTTCAATTTCCACATTCAATTTTACAAACCCTTCTGCTTCGGCCCTCAACATAGCCAATAAACGATGTGATGGCGCTTTAGAAATTGGCTCAGCCCAATCAAAATATTGTGAAAATTTTTGAGCTCCCTCCTCCTCTTTTTTTGTTTTAGAAACTTTAGTAGTAATTATAGCTTTTCGTTGAAACAGACGACGAAGATTTTTTCGAATATAAATGTTTTCATTTATCCATTCGGCAACAATATCTCGAGCACCTTGCAAAGCTTCGTCTTCGTTTTTTACATTTTTATTCAAATAGTTTGAAGAAATGAAATCAATATCCTCTTTGCCTTGTGCCATTATTATTTTCGCCAAAGGTTCTAATCCTTTTTCACGAGCTATGTCGGCTTTTGTCTTTTTCTTCTTTTTATAAGGCAAATACAAATCTTCTATCTCCTGCAAATCAAAACTTTTTTCAATTTTTGCTTTTAATTCCGGCGAAAGCTGACCTTGTTCTTCAATCGTTTTAAGAATGCTTTCCTTTCTTTTTACGATTTCATCATATTGTTTAGAAAGTTTGGCAATTTGTTCAATTACAACTTCATCTAAATTCCCAGTTTGATCTTTTCTATACCGAGAAATAAATGGAATGGTACAATCTTCAGAAAGTAATTGTAAGGTGGCACTAATGCTTTTTGGGGTCGCATTGACTTGGCTTTGAATGAAATTTATGTTAGTCATTTTATGCTGAATTGGTTCAGAAATTGGTTTTATCAATCTTGAACAATAGTTTCTTTTGAATCTTCTTTCTTAAATTCTGGCTGAATAGTAATATGATTAATATGGAATTTCTCTAAAAGAACAGCCTCTATTTTATGAAGTAAATCATCAAATTCACTCATTTTTATATCTTCCGAACATTCTAAATGTGCTTCAAGATGCACTTCATCATCATTAAGATGCCAAACATGGATGTGATGAAGATTTCCAGCCCCCGGTAATTGATGAACTTCTTTGATAATCTCTTTAATATCTATGTTTTCTGGAGTAAACAACATCAACATTTTAGTTGAGGTTTTCAATAAATCATAACCAACCACAATAAGATATATTCCAATTAAAATAGTAAGAACACTATCAACCCAATTCCAACCAAAATATTTCATCAATAATCCGCCAATTAAAACGGCAACCGAAGCCATCATGTCGGTTAATAAATGCAAATAAGCCGATTTCATATTAATGTTATGTGCAGCATCTTTTTGTAACAATAAAACCGAACTTCCATTAACCACAATTCCAAGTAGGGACAACCAAATTACTAAATCTGGTTTTATGGTATGAGCATTATAAAAACGTTCTATTGCTCCATACATTAAAAATAATGCTACTACTATTAAAGCCAATGCATTTACAAAAGCCGCAATTAACTCGGCTCTTTTGTAACCAAATGTTTGATCTTCAGTGGCTTTTTTGTGAGAGATATTATGAGCTACTAAGCTAAATCCAAGTGAAAGTACATCTGAAAAATTGTGTAAGGCATCCGAAATTAAGGCTAAACTCCCTGATATTATTCCTCCTATCAATTGTGCAATTGTTATGGTAAGGTTCAGTATAATAGAGAAAACTAAATTTTTCCCTTTTACTTCGTGATGATGGTGATGCACGTGTGAATGTGAATGATTATGTCCCAAAATACTAACAATTTATTTTATTAACTCTATTTTGGTGTCTTCCACCCTCAAACTCCGTATTTAAAAAAGTCTCGACAATTTCAACAGCTTGTTGAATAGAAGTAAATCGTGCAGGAATACTTACTACATTAGCATTGTTGTGTTGGCGCGCAAGCGCCGAAATTTCTTTGGTCCAACACAATGCTGCACGAATACCTTGATGTTTATTAACAGTCATCGCTATTCCGTTTCCAGAACCACAAATAACTATTCCTAAGTCAGCATTTGCAGATTCGACATCTATTGCAACAGGATGACCAAAATCGGGATAATCTACGCTGTCAAAAGCATCTGTTCCGTGATTAATAACTTCATGTCCTTTTGATGTTAAAAAAGCAACTATAGCCTTTTTATAATCTGGTCCTGCGTGGTCATTTCCGATTGATATTTTCATAGTTATTTTAAAATTGTAGTTGTGGAAACAAAATTAGACATTCTAACGAGTATTTCGTTTTGATTTTTATAAAATTTAATTTTTTATATAATTTATAAGTAATTGAAAATCATTATATTTAAATTAAATCAAATGTTAATATTTATTATTGTTAATAGTAATTTACAATTCATTGATATTCAGTTAACTTTAAATTAACAACTTATGTTAACAACTTAGTATAGAAAAGTAGAAGTTTTTTTTGGTGGTATTAGTATAATTTGTAATCAAAAATTGAATCTAGAAAATCAAATTTAGTTTGGTCTTTTTTTAGAAAAGTTATCAATACAAATACATAGTTTTTTAACACAAATTAATAAGTAAAGTTATTTACAAAAAGTTACATTTTTCACTTGTTAACAACTGTTGATTAATTTTAATTTTTAATTAAAAATGAGCTTCTTACTATTTTAAAACTGTGTTGATAAATCGGTATAAAAAAGAATAACTTAAAAAGAACTTTTTAAAATTTAAAGTTATTGTACAAATTAACACGCTATAATAACCATTATAAATTAATTTAAATTTAAATTTCTTTTTGTTGTTTTTAATAGATGTTGAAAACTTTCAATTTTTAGAAAATAAAATAAAGAGAAAAGAATATAGATTTTAAACTATTTCTCAATTAGTATTTAAGTTATCGAAAATATCTTTTACTTTTTCAATATCGTTTGGATGAACTTTGAGATTTATTCTGCCACAGGCAATTGTTGCTAATGATTAATACCAATTATATTTTCGTTTTGAAATAAGTAAGGAATTCTTTCATTTTCTAAAATTGATTTTATAACAATAATTTCGTGAGGAAAATAAAAAGTTGCAACTGTAATAAATTCTTATATTTTATTTTTTTATAAAGATACAAAAGTTATATTTTCGATAAATCTTATCACTAATCACTAATTACTAATTACTATTCACTAATTTTAAACTTTATAAAAATGAATTATGAGTAAATTCCCAAAAAAGTTTGGAAAAAAAGAGAAAACTTTCTCTGAAAAGATTTTAAAAATACTATCACAAAATGCAAATAAACCTTTCAATTATAAACAAATATGTGCTATTCTTGAATTAAACGATACCAAAAGTAGAAACGAAATTATTAAAGATTTAAAAATTCTTTCTTCTCAAAAAGTGATTATTGAAAGTGAACCTGGAAAATATTTAGTCAAAGCAGTAAGTCAAGATTATTACGAAGGAAAAATTGATATGACTTCAAGAAGAACCGCCTATTTTATTTGTGAAGATTTTGAAGATGATGTATTTATTCCAACAAATAATTTGAATCACGCTTTAGATAAAGATAAAGTTAAGGTATATGTTTACAATCGTCGTCGTGGCAAAAAACCTGAAGGTGAAGTAATTGAAATATTAGAAAGAGCTAAATCAGAATTTGTCGGTGTAATTGATATTCAAAAGAATTTTGCTTTTGTAACTACTGCTAATGCTAAAATGTACACCGATATTTTTATTCCAAAAGATAAATACAACGGAGCCGAACAAGGTGACGTGGTGGTGGTAAAAATTGAAGATTGGCCAAAGAAAGCCGATTCGCCATTTGGTTCGGTTATTAAAGTTCTAGGAAAACCTGGAGAACACGATACTGAAATTCATGCTATTCTAGCGGAATATGGGCTGCCTTATGATTTTCCAGTAGAAGTTGAAGTTTTTGCTCAAAAAATAGATACAGCTATTCATCCAGAAGAAATAGCCAAACGTCGTGATCTGCGCGATACATTGACGTATACTATTGATCCTAAAGATGCTAAAGATTTTGATGATGCGTTATCATTTAAAAAATTAGAAAACGGAAATTATGAAATTGGAATTCACATTGCCGATGTATCACATTATTTGCAAGAAGGAACTATTTTAGATGATGAAGCATTCAATAGAGGTACTTCTGTTTATCTAGTAGATAGAGTTGTACCTATGTTACCTGAAGTATTATCTAATTTTGCTTGTTCGCTTCGTCCGAATGAAGAAAAATATACATTTTCGGCTATTTTTGAAATCGATAATAAAGCCTCGGTTTTAAATCAGTGGTTTGGTAGAACGGTTATCAATTCCGACCAGCGTTTTGCTTATGAAGAAGCACAAGTTATTATTGAAACTAAATCTTCTATAATTCCAGCTGAAATTTCATTAACTGGAAAAGAGTATACAGCTTCCGATGCAATTACAGAAGCTACTTTAAAACTAGATGAATTAGCTAAAATTCTTCGAAGAAATCGTATGAATAATGGAGCTATTTCTTTTGATAAAGTAGAAGTAAAATTCAATTTAGATGAAAATGGTGAACCTGAAGGAGTATATTTTAAAGTATCTAAAGATGCCAATCATTTAATTGAAGAATTTATGCTTCTAGCTAATAGAAAAGTAGCCGAATATATTGGAAAACAAAAGAAAACCTTTATCTATAGAATTCACGATGAACCTAATGAAGACAAGCTTTTTGCGATGCAAGCCTTGATTTCTAAATTTGGTTATAAAATCGATTTACGTGATAAAAAAGATATTTCTAAATCATTGAATAAATTGATGGAAGATGTTAATGGAAAGAAGGAACAAAATTTAATTGACACTTTAGCCATCCGAACGATGAGTAAAGCTAAATATTCAACAGAAAATATTGGTCACTATGGATTAGCATTTGATTTCTATAGCCATTTTACATCACCTATTAGACGTTATCCAGATGTAATGGTACATCGTTTACTTCAATATTATTTAGATGGCGGAAAAAGCGTTGATGCTGATGTATTTGAAGAAAAATGTGAACATTCGTCAAACATGGAAAGTTTAGCAACTAATGCTGAACGTGATTCTATTAAATACATGCAAATTAAATACATGCAAGATCACAAAGATGAAGAGTTTCTAGGCGTTATTTCTGGTGTTACCGAATGGGGAATTTATGTAGAAATAATTTCTAATAAATGTGAAGGAATGTGTAGAATTCGTGAGATTAAAGATGATTATTACACGTTTGATGAAAAACAATATGCATTAGTGGGAGAAATTTCTAAGCAATTATTACAATTAGGAGACGAAGTTTACGTTAAAGTAAAGAATGCTGATTTAGTGAAAAAACAATTGGATTTTCATTTTATTAGAAAAAATGATTAGAAAAGAGAATAGTAAATATATTTAATTCAAGTTGCTAGTTAATAGATTTGTTTAATTGTAATCCGAAGACAAACAAAGTTAGCTTTATAAGAAAGCCTTCCAATGTCACAGCATGTATGGTTCTAGGGAAAAGCTTTTTTATATCACTAATGGTTGTTTCTA
>CAIWKX010000040.1 GCA_903913315.1 uncultured Bacteroidota bacterium
ATAGATAAAAACGTTTTTTAGTATGCTTTTTCATCTCCTTTAATTGCATTGGAAACCGTAAGAAAAACTATTTTAATATCTAGTAAAAGCGACCAATTTTCAAGATAAAAAATATCATATTTCACTCTATTTATAATATCTTTTTCGTTTTCAACTTCTCCCCTATAGCCGTTTGTTTGTGCTAAACCGGTAATTCCTGGTTTAATAAAATGACGTACCATAAATTTATCAATTCTTTTAGCATACATCTCGGTATGGCTTACCATGTGAGGTCGTGGTCCAACAACCGACATGTCGCCGCGTAAAACATTAAAAAATTGTGGCAATTCATCAATACTTGTTTTTCTAATAAACCTTCCACTTCTTGTAATTCTCGGGTCGTTTTTAGAAACTTGTTCCAAATCGGCAATATCATTTAAAGTCATCGATCTAAATTTATAACAATCAAATTCATGATAATTTAAACCATTCCTTTTTTGTTTGAAAAAAACAGGCCCGTTTGATTCTAACTTTATTATTATAGCTAGTATAGGTATCAACCAAGAAAGCACTCCAACGATTATTAAAGTTGAAAAAATAATATCAAAAGTCCGCTTAATTATTTTATTTGCTACAATGTCTAATGGAATATTTCTTAGAGAGATTACTGGAATATATCCATAATAATCCAATCGCAGATTCCTTGCGGTTGGCTCTTTTTCGTCGGGTAAGAATTTTAAAGTCTTTAAATTATTATCGGTAAAGTCTATGAAATTATTAATATCTGTATTGGATAAATCCGATAAAGCACAATATAATTCGTCTATTTTATTTTCAATTACAAATTCTTGACATTCTTTTATTTCTTGTTTCTTTGAATTTTTTAAGTCGAATACCTTGACAAGCTTATAGCCATAATTTGGATTTTCATTGAAAAAATGTGCTAATTCTGATGTATTTTTTTCTTCGCCAACTATAACAACTCTTCTGAAGTTTCCACCAAAAACAACTCTAAACCGTCTTAGAAAATAATAGACAAAAAGCTTTTCTGTTGCAATTAACAACAATGAAATTGAAACAAATTTTAGTATGGTGGAAGGTTCCGAAAATTTTAAAAAATAACCAATATAAGCAAAATTAACAATGGTGAAAACAACATATTGTTTAATAATTTTTTCTATAATCTCGGACGCTTTTGTGAAACGGTATACTTCATAAAACCCAACATTCCACGAAATAACAACCCACGAAAAGGAAATAAAAAAATGATAATAAAATCCGTGAAGAGAATTTATTAGAAAATTATATGCTAGAAAATTAATTATTATTAAATCTAGTACATACGAAAAGGGTCTAATATATACGGAAAATCTTCCGGTATGTCTTTGCACTTAGGATATGTATTTTGAAAAATCTTTATGGTCTTCTTTTAATAATTCTTCTGTGGATAAGGATTTGAAATACTCATAAGTAATTTTCATCCCTTCTTGTCTAGAAACCTTTGCTTCCCAACCCAATAATGCTTTCGCTTTTGTAGTGTCGGGTTGACGTTGTAAAGGGTCATTAATTGGAAGAGGATGATACACTACTTTTTGATTGGTCCCTGTAAGTTTGATTATCTCTTCGGCAAAATCCTTAATAGTAATCTCATCTGGATTTCCGATGTTTACTGGATAAACATAATCGGAATGTAATAATCTAAAGATTCCTTCTACTTGGTCATCAACATAACAAAACGAACGTGTTTGACTACCGTCACCAAATATAGTTAAATCTTCACCTCGTAAAGCTTGTCCGATAAAGGCCGGAATTACACGCCCGTCGTTCAAACGCATTCTTGGTCCGTAGGTATTAAATATTCTAACAATTCTTGTTTCAACGCCATGAAAAGTGTGATAGGCCATTGTAATCGATTCCTGAAAACGTTTCGCTTCATCATAAACCCCTCTAGGCCCAATTGTGTTTACATTTCCATAGTATTCTTCGGTTTGTGGATGCACTAGCGGATCTCCATAAACTTCTGATGTGGATGCAATCAGTATTCTTGCCTTTTTTACTCTGGCTAAACCTAATAAGTTGTGCGTTCCTAAAGAACCTACTTTTAATGTTTGTATTGGAATTTTTAAATAATCTATCGGACTTGCTGGAGAAGCAAAATGTAAGATATAATCTATCTTCCCTGGAACATGAACAAATTTTGTAATGTCATGATGATAGAATTCAAAGTGCTCTAATTTGAATAAATGTTCAATGTTTTTTAAATCTCCTGTAATAAGATTATCCATCCCAATCACATAATATCCTTCCTTTATAAATCGATCACAAAGATGTGATCCAAGAAATCCCGCCGCACCAGTAATTAATATTCTTTTCATAATTTTTATAGATTAGGATTATCCAAATTAGGTTTTACACTGTTAAACATACAATAAATTGTTATAAAAAAAACAATTCCGCGTTGCCTACAGAAAAAAGACTCAGACAAAAATAGTATTATCATTGTGATTGCAAAAGCAATATGAAGGAAATCTTTTTCTCTCCAAGATTTTTTAAAGTTTAAATGCAACATTCCAAGCAAAATCAAAAAGCCAAAGATTCCCAATTCAGAAAACGTTTGAACATATTGATTATGAAAATTAAAATCGCCATAACCATCATACAATTGATGCTCCCTGCATTTCTTTTGAATCTCTTCTTGTGAGGCTTCTAATCCAAAACCGGTGAAAAAGATGTGTTGCTCTTGTAGCATTTCTGTAAAAATCCTCATTTGATACACCCGTAAAGCCGTACCGGGAAAAAAATTATTCTTTTCAAATTTTGAATTATTCCAAGCTTGTTTTAAACTGATATTATACACTTTGGCATTGTCATTCCCAATTTTATTATTGACTGTATTGTCTACAAAAGCAGTTTCATATTCTAATAAAAATCGTTCTTTTACTTCATTTACAAAAAATAGGGACCCTAAAACAAATAAAACAACAGCGGAAATTGTAATGGTTTTTACTCCTTTTGAAATGGGAGCAAAAAAAGAATAATAACAAATAATTAGGATAAAGTCAATGGTAATGATACTTTTTGATGACAATAAAAAAACTAATACGGATAAAATAAACAAAGCAATTTTATCGATTACTTTTTTGTTTTGTAATGATATAAAATAAAATACAGCAAAAGAGGCAAATACAGAAACATAGATAGCATTAAGGTCTTTGTTTACTAATTCATGATAGAAAAAAACTTCTGTATTTCTTGTTGCAGCATATCGAAACGCAGCGTTTATAAGATAGTACAATCCATAAAAAACCATGGCAAGACTGAATAATCTATAAACTTTATAGGCACTGCTTTTATCCATTTTTGGAAGAAAGGCAAATACTAAAGGCAGTACCAAAAAAGGAAGCTCCTTTTGCAATCCTGATAAGGAACATTTGAAATTGTGTGACCAAAGTAATGACAATACCATCAACAAATAGAACGCTAACGGAAGAACAAGAAAGGTGTTAAACGAAAAAGTATTGGGTTTAATTTTAAAAAGAGACACTAGTACAAATAGAATAATTGCAATACTAGCATATATGTTCTCTAAAGGAATGGTAATTAAAACTGCCGATAAAAGATAGATAAATACCGATGGATTTTTTAAAAAATCACTTGTTTTTGGTAATGCAGTCTTCAAAAAATTGTACATATTTGCCATTTATTGTATTCCAATTGTATTCGTTCGCTATTGCATCGAAGTTATTTTGAATCAATCGCAAGTTATCATTTTTTTTGATTTCTGTGATTATTTTTTTCACATCTTCTGCATTAGAAAAATAATAGGCGTTTCCTTTTAGAATTGCACTATTGAATTCATTCTTGTGCGCAATAATCAATGCTTTAGAGGCCATGGCTTCCAACAAGGAGGGATTGGTTCCTCCTACCGAATGTCCGTGAAAATATAAATTGGAAAAATATCTTAAATTGTCCAAATGCTCTAGGTTGTACACCGCTCCCACAAAACGAATAGTAGGAGTGGATTGGAATTTTTCTTTAAGATAGTTTCCAAATTTAGTATTGTGATTCCCAATAACCAACATAATCGTTTTGTCCCTACTTAAAACTACACCGTCAAGAATAGTTTCAATATTATTTTCGGGTTCTAACCGTGCCAAAATCATATTGAAATGGTAGGACTCAACTTGGTATTCAGAAAGTATTGCCTCCGCTGGATGGGTAAACTGATTGGCTCCGTAAGCAATGTAAGTGGAGTTTTTATTATATTTTTTTTGAATATAATTTTGAATTCCTATAGAATCAGACACCAAATAGTCGCTACTCTTCACCGCTAATTTTTCGGCAAACAATAATACTTTTTGAACGGCCTTAGAATATTTGGTTCTTTTCCATTCCAAGCCATCCATATTAGTAATAACGATTGCTTTTTTTGGTAATAAAAAATACCAAACAGAACTACTAGTATATCCCAATTGAAGAATAATATCAAAATTTCTTTTACGAGAATCTAGAATACAATTCAAATCATAAATGAATTGTCCGGCGGTTCCTATCTTGTGTTCTGGGTCGTATTGATGAAGAATATTCACCCCTTTAAAGGTTTTCTCTTGATGGGGATGATTGTGAGAATTATACACATAGACCTCATGCCCTTTTTCAGTTAGAAATACCGAAAAGAATTCTGCAAATTGCTCAAAGCCACCATAAAAATTGGGTACACCGCGAGTTCCTAGAATGGCTATTTTCATGCAATAAAATTCTAAATAGTTTGCAAAAGTAGGTAATTTTCATTGGAATTATAAATAGAACTCCCGATTGTTAAGTAAAATGAAAGAATCCCTTTTGCTTTATCAAATTTCTAAGATTGAGCAAAATCAAAATTAATGCAACCGTAGCTATTTTAACCATTACTCCTAAAATCACAAAGGATATAATGTGAAATTTCACCCTTTTAGGGTTAATTTTCACCCTAAAAGCATCTAACACCACCCTAAAAGCATCAAATTTGATGCTTTTAATATACAAAACCACCCTTTTAGTGTCATAAATAATGCTTTAAACATCAAAAACCACCCTTTAAGTATATAAAAAGATACTTAAAGCATCAAAAAAGACACTTAAAGCATCAAAAAAGACACTTAAAGTATATAAAATGACTCTTAAAAGATAAAAATTTATTCTTTTATGAGAGTAGTCATTAGATTGCGTAAGCTTAAAATAAGTTACAATGGTGAAGATTTTTAGTAAAACTATGCACTGAAGAAGATTACAACGATTGGGAAAGGTGGTGTTGTATTAAATAAGATTTGAAAAGCAAAAACTATTTTATTTTCCTAAAATTTTATTTTTAATAATTGCTGCAGAAGACTTCCAATTATAGTTGGCTTTTAAAAGTTCAACTTTGGAGGCATCAAATTCTTCCGCTATCGTTTTATTTATGATTTTCAGCATGTCTTTTTTATCATAAGGATTAAAAGTGCTCTCTTTCATAAAAGTAAAATCTGCCATGGCAGTGGTATTGGAACAAATAGAAGGTATTTTAGCCGCCAAAGCTTCTAGTGGTGGTATGCCAAAACCTTCGGCAAACGAGGGATAAATTGATAAATTGGCCCCTCGAAGCAATTGAAGCAAAATGGGAAATTCTACTTTATTGAAGGTTATTATTTTGCTTTTAATCTCTTCGGATAAAGTTTCAAAATAATCTTCATATTCTTTATTGTAGATGTCTTTGTCACCAACAAATACTAGGGAGTAGTCTTTATAGAATTGATTCTCTACAAAAACTTGCAATAATGTATGATGGTTTTTTCTTGGTTCCCAGCGACTGATGTAAATCCAATATTCATCGAGATTGTATTTTTGTTTGACTTCTTGTTTTAGAATTGATTTATCATACGATTCAAAATAAATTGGATCAACAGCATTGGGTGTAATGAATATCTCTTGAATTTTAAAAAGTTTTTGAATGTGTTTTTTAGAAAATTCAGAAACCGTAAGCACTACATCCGAATAGTTAGCACTCCATTTAAAAAGAAATTTATTTTGAATTCTGTATGAAAGCGGGAAGTAGTCTGGATAGTCTAAAAACAAAAGGTCATGAATGGTGACAATATATTTGCAATACTTAATTGGCGGCACTATATATTGAAAATGAGCGAAATCAATTTTGTGCTTTTTAATTAATTTTGGGATATCCACTAAGAGACGATATACTTTATTTTTGGTTTTGTATTTTAAATAATGAACGTTTTCCTGTTCTCTAAAAATTTGTTGAATAGGCTCAATATTGTTGGCCGCAAAAAAAAAGTGAATGTTTTTATCGGCAATCATTTCAAGGTATATCCCTTTTATATAGGTGGTTGTTCCTTGAAAATTTTTGTCGAAGATGTGACAATCTACAAAAAGCTTGATTTTTTTTGGCATTAGTTAATTGAAATTAATCTTGTAAAAGATTCATTTTATTCTCTTTGTTTATTCTTTCTTGAATCGCAATAATAAAACCAACAAGAACTGATTTGCAATCAAATTTAAAATAGAATCCTAAAAAAACAAAATATGAAAAAATCATAAAAATAGCGGTTCCTATTAAAATGAGATTAATGTTGTTTGACAAATCAATTTCTGAACTCTTAGTTTTTGATAAATAATAAATGGACAGAAAAAGAAACAATACACCCAATAATCCCGATTTTAAGAAAACAGTCATATAGCCATTATGAACTATCGCTATTTCTTGTACATAAGTCCCGTCGTTTGACAAAACTCTTCGTCCTAGATTAATTGTACCACCTAATCCTTTTCCAAAAAAGACAGCTGAATTTCCATCCTCGGTTACTTGTTTTACAGTTGTAATACTTTCAAAAGAACGGTAATTATCATTAAAATCTTTCCAATCTTCTTTATTAATTTTAGTTTTAAATGGTTCAATAGGAGCAAT
>CAIWKX010000041.1 GCA_903913315.1 uncultured Bacteroidota bacterium
TATGTCTTTGTCGGATAGAAGAGCCAAATCAACCATCGCGTGGTTAGTAGACAAAGGAATCAACAAAGCAAGATTAACAGGAAGAGGTTATGGAGAATCACAATTGGTAAACGATTGTGCTTGTGAACCAACCAACCAATCCAACTGTACCGAAGAACAACATCAGGCCAATAGACGTTCAGAGTTTATTATTACGAAGTTGTAAGAAGAATTCAAAATACTTTACAAAGAAACCCCCACTTATCCTTGGAGTATGTGGGGTATTTTTTTAGTGACAGTTTTAAGAATTTATTTATATTCTGTTCATTTTTTAGAAATTATATATTCAAAGTTGGTCTTGGAAAGCAGGTCTTAGAAAGTATCCTCTTGAGATTAGAAAGACTAAATTTAAAATTTTGAAAATATATAGTTGAATTTCTTGGAGATATCGTGAAGTAATCAAATTAATGCGTTTTCCATAACACCAAGTAAACAAGAACATTGTTATAGTGAAACAAAATATGCTAAAATTCAATTATTAAAAAGCGAAGCATAAGACTTCAAAGTTTGCTTCATATTTTTTTTTATTCAAGATGAGAGTTGCGGGGTAAATATTAAGTATCATAATTGAATTTTGAATACAGAACACTTTCAGAATAAGAATGAAATTCTTTATTTATTTTTCTAAAAAAAAGATAAAACAGACTACCTGACACAAATATTAAAAAGATAATGCTTAATCTACTATTCGACGACCATAAAAAAAGCCACCTAATAAATCAGGCGGCAATTTTCAAAAACCAAACAAAACTATATTTTTAATTTTTCATAAACATATTGGTATAATATTTTTTTCCAGTAGTTGGGCTAATTGTAATTGAAATCCCAAAATCAGTATAATCTCCTTCTATATTTGCTTTATGTCCAGGGCTATTTAACCATGCATATAAAGCAGCCTCAGGAGTAGAAAAATTGAATGCTATATTTTCACCTACTTTGGTTGCTCCTAAAACTTCTATTAGGTTTTCGGCTCTTTGGTCAAAAAAATCGTGATTTACTACATTATTATCAATCATATATTCGTTATGTCCTTCAGAAATATAAGATATATGATTTATCATTTTTAATGGTTGTAAACCAATACTAACTCTATAATCATTAATAATTTGACCTAGTTTAGTTTCATCAGCAGAATAGTCATATTTTGTAATAAGAGTTTTATCAACTACAGCGTCATCAGATGCTTTTTTTGAACATGAAATTAATGTAAACACCAATGCAATTGGCACAAACAATCTAAGTAGTTTTGCTTTCATAATAGTAGGTTAAGTTTTGAAGGTAGATGTGGGGCAAATATCTTCTTGTTATTTTTTAGAAAGTAAATGTGGGGCAGTTACTTTCGTTTATAATATATTGTAAGAACGTGTTGTCTGATTTGGTTATACAATAGTACAACTATATCGCTTAAGTGACAAATAAAATCGATAAAAAACACATTTTTATTTTTTTTATATATATTTTTCCTACATTCAAGAAGAAAGACGTTCAATTTTCCATGTATAATCATCTTGAAGTTGGTAACGAATTCTATCATGAAGGCGATTTGGACGACCTTGCCAAAATTCTACTTCAAGTGGGCGAACCAAATAGCCTCCCCAATGTTTTGGTCGAGGAATCTCCTTTCCTTCAAATTCTTTCTCAAGTTGCTTGAGGTTTTGTTCTAAAAAATCACGAGAAGGAATTACTTGGCTCTGATGAGAAACTATCGCACCAAGTTTACTACCATCTGGTCGAGAATCAAAATAATTATCTGAAATGGTATTGGAAGTTTTTTCAGCAACTCCTTTAATTATTACTTGGCGTTCAAGGCTTGACCAAAAAAAAGATAGGCAAATATTTGGGTTTATATCTATTGCTTTACCTTTTTCAGAATTGTAATTAGTATAAAAAATGAAACCCTCTTCATTAAACTTTTTTAGAAGAACTACTCGTGATTTGGGAAAACCATCCAGACCAATTGTAGCAACTGTCATAGCATTTACTTCATCGACACCTCCAAAGTCTTCTGTTTCGTGAAACCATCTATTAAATAAATTGATAGGATCTTCTGGAATATTTTTTTCTAGCAGTTCATTTTTTTTATAAGATTTTCTGTAATCACCTAGGTCTTTCATTGGATAGCATGTTTACTTGCAAAGTTCGCAAAGTTTTTTTACAATCTCGACCCATTCATCACTAAAATTAAAAGTAAGTCTTCTACTCCATTTCAAACTCTTTTGCATCATCAGCTAAATAAACACTTGGAAATATAGTTTCCGCTTCTTGTTTGAAAAAATCAATAGTGCCATAACGAGTGGAATAATGCCCTAGAATCAAATTCTTGACCTTGGCTTTTAATGCAATTGTTGCGGCTTGTTTGGCGGTAGAATGCATAGTTTTTTCCGAAAGATGAGCTTCAGATTCTAGAAAAGTGCTTTCATGATATAAATAGTCAACATTTTCAATGATAGGAATTATCTTTTCATCATAAACAGTATCGCTACAGAAAGCATAACTTCTTGCTGCAATTGGATCAAAACTTAAATCTCCATTGGGAATTATTGTTCCATCATCTAAAGTAATATCTCCACCGTATTTTATTTTATTAAAATACAGTTTATCAATTTGGTAATGTTCGACCGCTTCAATATTTAATTTTCTTTCCTTATTTTTTTCTTGAAAAAGAAAACCATTAGTATAAATTCTATGAGTTAAGGGAATGGTTTTCACCACTACTCTATCATCTTCAAAAATAATTTCGGATTCTTTGGATTCTAATTCATGAAAATAGAGATTATAGCCTGTATAAGAACCTGAAGCTCGCAATTGGAGTAAGATTATCTCTTTGATTCCTTTAGGTCCATAAACGTGTAAATCGCTTTCACGATTGAGTAACATAAATGTTGAAATCAATCCAACCAATCCATAAAAATGGTCTCCATGAAGATGTGAGATAAAAATATGATTGATTTTGGAAAACTTAACTTTGCTTTTACGCAATTGCACTTGCGTTCCTTCGGCACAATCAATAAGAAATACTCTATTTTTTATTTCTAATACTTGTGAGGTAGGATTAGATAAAGTGCGAGGTGTTGCGGCATAACAGCCCAATATGGTAAGTTTCATTATTAAGTTTTCGAGTTAAAAAACGAACTTTATTCAGTTTTATCATTTTCAATCTTTCCAATTTTTACAACTTGAAAGATGACAAAAGCCAAAATTAAAGCGTTAGCAATTAGCTTTATGTAGTTAAACTCATGGGTTTGAATTCCTTTAAAAATTCTACTGGCAAGAAGGAATGTCAAAACAAAAAGTAATGCTATATAGATATAAAGTCTTGTTTTATTATTCATAGTTACATTTTAAATTAAAAGCCTAAATCACGCTCTATTTCTTCCATATCAATAATATCACAAGCTTCTAAGAGAGTAGGAGCTACGATTAGTTTAGCAGGAACATCATTAAAATCGATTTCTTCGGTTACAATTACTAAAGACTTTTTCCCTCTATAATGTGTTTTAGACAAATCGGAAAACAATTTAATATCTTTAATCGTAACGTTTTTGTCTAATGTTATATCAAGAATAAGGTTTTGATTTTTATAACTATTGTGTTCATGAGTCACCTTTTCAAGAAAGGAATAAAGGTTTCCTTGAGTGTCTTTAATAATTGTAATATGCCCTTTTTGTTCAACTTTCATTATTGTTTAATTTTTGAAGCTAATAAATAAATAACAGCCATTCTTATAGCCACACCATTTTCAACCTGATCTAGGATTACTGATTGATGTGAGTCAGCAACATCGGAAGTAATTTCTACTCCTCTATTTATTGGTCCAGGATGCATGATAATAATTTCTTTATTCAAGGATTCTAATAATGCTTTATCAACACCATATTGCTGTGCATATTCTCTAGTAGAAGGAAAATAGTTGACATCCATACGTTCGTTTTGTACTCGAAGCATGTTGGCTACATCACACCATTCCAATGCCTTTTTTAAATTAGATTCTACTTGAACTCCAAGACTTTCAATGTGTTTTGGAATCAATGTTTTTGGTCCACACACTTTTACTTCAGCTCCTTGCATTTGCAAAGCATAGATATTAGAAAGCGCTACTCTTGAATGCAAGACATCACCAACAATTACTACTTTCTTACCTCCTACTTCCCCCAATTTTTCACGTATTGAAAAACTATCTAACAATGCTTGAGTAGGATGTTCATGAGCTCCATCTCCTGCATTTACAATACTTGCTTTTACATTTTGCGATAAAAAATAGGCTGCTCCTGGATTGGCATGTCGGATAACTACCATATCTACTTTCATAGAAAGGATATTATTTACTGTGTCAATAAGCGTCTCTCCTTTTTTAACTGATGATTGTGCTGCCGAAAAGCTAATAACATCTGCAGAAAGTCTTTTTTGTGCTAATTCGAAAGACAATTTAGTTCTTGTACTATTTTCAAAAAAAATATTGGCAATGGTTATATCACGAAGGGAAGGTACTTTTTTTATTGGTCGATTGATAACTTCTTTGAAATGATCGGCTGTTTCAAAAATTAAATCGATATCTTCTTTTACAAGATATTTTATTCCTAATAAATGGTTTACACTTAATTCTTTCATTTATTGATGTCGTTGTATTGTTGTTGTTGTTGTTTAAAATTTGGATTTTATATTAGATAGACTGCATCTTCTCCTTCATTTTCTACCCAGCAAACTTTTACTTTTTCATTGTTAATAGCATCTACTTGTCTTCCTCTATAATCAGGTTGAATAGGTAAATGACGACTAAATCTTCTGTCAATTAATATAAGAAGTTCAACTTCAGAAGGTCTTCCAAAGGATTGAATTGCCGTTAAAGCAGCATTGATGCTTCTTCCAGTATACAAAACGTCGTCTATGAAAACCACTTTTTTTTCTTCTACTAGAAAATCAATTTGAGTTTTATTGGCTTCTAATTGCTTTTCACCTCGACGAAAATCATCTCTAAAAAAGGTGATGTCTAGAAATCCGAGTTCAATAGACTTAACTTGGTATTCCGTTTCTAAAATGTGCTTGATTCTCTCGGCTAAAAACTTTCCTCTTGGCTGAAGTCCAATTAAAACTGTGTTAGAAAAATCTAGATGTTTCTCGATTAACTGACAAGCCAAACGATGTAGAATGATATTGACTTCTTTTGCAGTGAGCAATATTTTTTGACTCATATGAAGTGTTGTTTGGAGTGTAAAAGTAAATAAAAATATTTAAAAAAAGTGTGATTGTTTTATTAAGGTTGTCAATTCTAGAATATGAAGAAACGAAGTCTACGGATTGAGAATATTTACTTGATTAAGAATTGAAATGAATGGAATAGTTTGGACATTTTTTTAATAACTATTTTGAAGTAGTTTGATGCTAATTTTAAAAGTTCCAATTTTTTTGTACTACTATTTTTTGATAAATTAAAATAAGGCAGTCTTAGTTCAATTTCTAACGTTGCTGTAGGTAACTTCTTCGTTGCAGTTAAATTAATGGGATGCCACTTAGAACTCTTTGGAGTAGTCATTAGATTGTGTACACTTTTGATTCATGAAAGAGATTCATCAATTTTGAACGGTATTTTGAATAGAAGCAGGGATTTGCGTGAGGGATCGTAGTGGCATCCTTTTCTTTTTTTTCTTTAAAAAAAGAAAAGATAGAGCGAACAGCCCGACCTGTAAGGACACGCCATTATTGAATTGCTTATTATTAAAAGTTTGTAAATTGAAAATGGATAGTCCTTAAATAAAAAAACCGCCTAAAAAAAATCAGACGGTTTAGCTATAATTTTATTTTAATTATTCTTGTTCACTAAAGTGACGTTTTTCAATATCATCTACATCTGATTTACCCATTGTGTCAACCAATACAGGCGTTGCAATGAATAATGATGAATAAGTTCCAACGATAATACCTACAAGCATTGCAAATATAAATCCTCTGATTGATTCACCACCAAATAAGAACATTGTTAGTAAAACTAATATCATCATTAATGAAGTATTCAAAGTTCTTGATAACGTACTATTAATAGAAGCATTTACCACATCTTTAAAGTGACCTTTTTTGTTACCTCCAAGATATTCACGAATTCTATCGAATACAATAACGGTATCATTCATAGAGTAACCAATTACTGTCAAAATCGCTGCGATAAAGTGTTGGTCCATTTCCATGTGGAATGGCATGTATTTATAACCGAATGAATATACTCCTAAAACGAAAATAACGTCATGGAATACCGCTGCAATAGCACCTAATGAATATTGCCATTTGCGAAATGAAACTACAAGGTACAATCCAACAATTAGCATCGCTCCAAGAACTGCCCAATAAGAATTGGTTTTAATATCTTCGGAAATAGCAGCTCCAACTTTGGAAGCTTGCAATACTCCTACTTGTTTTCCATCATAAGAATTGATGAATTTATCGTAAGTAATTACATTAGAATAATGCTTTTTTAATCCATTATATAGCTTGTGATTCACTTCGCTATCAACTTCTGCACTTTCTTCTTTAATTCTATATTTCGTAGTTAATTTTAACTGATCATCATCTCCAAAAACCTTAGCTTCAACCGAAGTTCCAAATTCTTTTGACAATTCTTCAGAAATTTGAGTTGGCTCTACCGCTTTTTCAAATTTTACTTGAAAAGTTCTACCTCCCACAAAATCTACTCCTTGGTCTAAACCATTGATGAAGAAAATCGAAATTAAACTGGCAACAACTACTAATGATGAAAATATATATGTCCATTTTTTCATTCCAACAAAATCGAAGTGGAAACCTGTAAACCAATTTTTAGTTAAAGGTGTAGAGAACGTTAAGTCTTTATTATTAGCAACATCTCTATCGATAAAAATTCTTGCAATAAAGATTGAAGTAAATAATGAAGTGAAAATACCAATTAATAATGTAGTTGCAAACCCTTGAATTGGACCTGTTCCAAAGATGAATAAGATAGCTCCTGTTAATACGTGAGTAACGTTAGCATCAATGATTGAACGCATTGCTCCTTTCCAACCGTAAGAAGTTTTCACTGCATCAGCAAGAGATTTCCCTTCACGGAGTTCTTCTTTGGCTCGTTCGTAGATAATGATATTTGCATCTACCGCAGTACCTAACGTTAACACAATACCTGCAATTCCAGGTAATGTTAAGACCGCACCTAAACTAGCTAAAATTCCAAATAAGAAAAGTAAGTTTACTAATAAAGCAATATTAGCATACCAACCAGCTCTACCATAATAGAAAACCATCCATAAGAATACTAATAAGAATCCTACAATAGAAGAAATGAAACCAGCATGAATTGCTTTTTCTCCTAAGGATGGTCCTACTACTTCAGATTGAATAATTTCAGCAGCTGCAGGCAATTTACCGGCTCTTAATACGTTGGCTAAATCTTTAGTTTCTGTTACATCAAAGTTTCCGGAAATTTCAGATCTACCCCCAGCAATAGGCCCAGAAGAAACTCCTGGTGCAGAATAAACCACATCATCTAGAGCAATTGCAATATATCCTTTTGTTGTGAAAGCATTTCCTGTTAATTCTTCCCATTTTTTAGCTCCTTGACCGTTCATTTGCATAGAAACAGCTGGTTTTCCTAATTGGTCAAAAGTGTCTCTAGCATCGGTAATTACACCTCCACTTAATGGCGCCACATTATCTTTATTCCCTTTTAGAGCATAAAGGTCAAACGTTTCTTCTTCTTTTTTAGTTTTATCGTTTTTAGCAACGACTGGTTTTCCCCAAACAAATTTCACAAAACGTTTGTCAGCAGGAATTAAAGCACGGATATCTGCTCTTTTAAAATAAGAATTGATTTTAGCTGTATCTTTTACAGAAACCACACCCAAAACAGGACCTCCTCCTTGAGAAACAAATTTGTCTAAAAGTGGATTTTTTCCTTTTTTATCAGCTACAGAATCTTTCGTTTTACTTGTTAACATTGCATTGATAGAATCACCAGCAACAGTTTTAACATCTTTAGCTACAACTTCTTTTTCAGATTTTTTCAATGCTTCATTAGCAGACATCAAGAAACTACCCATCTCGTCGATTTTGTAAGTTTCCCAAAACTCTAATTGAGCTGTTGATTGTAATAATCTTTTGATACGGTCAACATCTTTTGCTCCTGGCAATTCAACAAGAATCCTCCCTGTTTGTCCCAATTTAGCAATGTTAGGTTGTGTAACTCCAAATTTATCAATACGTTTTCTTAATACTCCGAAGGCACTTTCTACAGATTCATCAACTTTTTTTCTGATTACCTTTTTAGTTTGGTCATCCGTCATTTTAAAATTGATTTCATCTGCTAAATTTCTGTTTGCAAAAATATCAGGGGAAGCTAATTTTACGGTTCCTTTAGAATTGGCATCAAAAGCTTCAAAAAAAGCATCTAAATAACTTTGATTACCTTTTTGATTTGTTTTAGCATCTACTAATGATTTATTGAATACGGCATTTTTAGTATTATTTGCAAGACCTTTTAAAACGTCTTTAACCGAGATTTGAAGAATCACGTTGATTCCTCCTTCAAGGTCAAGACCTTTATTGATTTGTTTATTTCTTACCTCTTCAAAAGTGTAGTTGGTAATTCCTAAACTAAAAACTTTCTCTTTACTGATAGAGTCCAAATACTTTAACTCTTTTTTCTCATTTCCATGAGCAAAAGTTTTAGCATCTTGTTGAACTTTGTTTGAAACGAAAGTGAAAGAAAGTTGGTAAATACTTACCAATGCAAATAGAATTGCGAAAAATTTAATAAGTCCTTTATTCTGCATTATTACTAAAAATTAATTAATTTTTGTTTGTTTGGATTTCAAAAAACAAGCAAACATCAAGTAAGGCATTGATTTTCAATAGAAATCAAAAAAAATACTTGACTACACGTTTTTTGAAACGTGCAAATATATAATTAACCTAAAGATTAACAAATTATTTACACATTAATATCAAAAAAAAGACCGCAAAAATGCAGTCTTTTTTGAATGTTTATCTAAATATTAGGCTAAAACCGATTTCAAATCAGCATTCATAGCTCTAACAGCATCTGCACTTTTAGCAAATTTCGCTTTTTCTTCTTCGCTTAATTTGATATCAACGATTTTTTCAACACCATTTCTTCCGATGATGCAAGGAACTCCAATACAAATATCACTTTGTCCATATTCACCCTCTAACATTACGGAACAAGGAATCATTTTCTTTTGATCATTTAAAATAGCATCTACTAAAAAGGCAACTGACGCCCCTGGTGCATACCAAGCAGAAGTTCCTAACAAAGCTGTTAGAGTTGCTCCTCCAACCATAGTATCTGCAGACACTTTTGCTAATTCCTCTTCTGAAAGAAATTGAGAAACAGGCACTCCATTATAAGAAGCTAATCTGGTTAGAGGAATCATAGTGGTGTCTCCGTGACCACCAATAACCATTCCTTGAATATCATTTGCGGGTTTGTTTAATGCTAAAGATAAATAGGTTTTGAAACGTGAACTATCTAAAGTTCCTCCCATTCCAATTATTCTGTTTTTAGGTAGTCCTGTAGCTTTCAATGTTAAATAAGTCATTGTATCCATTGGATTTGACACAACCACCACAATTGCATTTGGAGAATGTGCTAGTAAATTTTCGGCCACTGTTTTAACAATTCCAGCATTAATTCCGATTAATTCTTCGCGCGTCATTCCAGGTTTTCTTGGAATTCCTGATGTAATAACTACAACGTCACTTCCTGCAGTTTTTGAATAATCATTGGTGCTACCGACCATTTTAGTATTGAAACCTAAAGTGGTTTGCGTTTGCATAATGTCAAGAGCTTTCCCTTCAGCAAATCCTTCTCTAATGTCTAATAATACGATTTCACTCGCAATTCTTCTGTAAGCAATAGCATCAGCGCATGTTGCACCAACGTTTCCTGCTCCAACTATTGTAACTTTCATTTTATAGTGTGTGTTATATTGATAAAAAAATTAAAATTCATATTGAACCGATAGGTTTGAGTTCACAAATTTACCAAAAGCTAATGAAGTTTGTACATAAATTTTGCTAAATTGATATCTACCTGCTATTTCTGCAATACTATTAAGTTTAGTTTTGTAAATATCTTTAAGTTTTTCATTCAAAATATACTGCACTGGAATGACATCTTCAATTTGACCTCGTGGACCTGTAAGCATATATTTAAAATCACTTCTATTTGTAATTGAACTTACCATTAATTCAAATTTTTTCCATTCCTTGGAAGCACTAATTTGAAATTGATAGGTATCTACTTTACCTGTAATTTGATTGATACCCAAATTTCCATAAGAAGTGTAAGTGTCTAAAAAATCGAAACTAATATCTTCTTTAGAGTAAGCTACGAGTGCGGCTAAATTTATTTTATGCCTTTCAAGTGATTCAATATACTGACTTAAATTATGTTTCAATCCAAAACCATATACTTGATAATCTCCTCTTTTCAATTTGACTTTAGTTGAATATTTACCAACTATCTCAAATCCTTTCCATAATGAGATAGAACCTTGTGCATACGGATAAACTATGGATTCTTGGTTTACACCGTTTGGTGCTGCCATTTTGATTTGATTTGCATCTATTTGACCTACTAAATAATAGTTTGTATCACTACCTAAAGCAGTTGGAACAGTTGCAGAAGGAACTGTTTCACCATTAGCATTTTGAATAGTAAAAAAAGTGAAATCAGAATTGCTTATTGGAAAACTTCTATCGCTATTGGGTACAAAAAAAACATTCGTATTAATACCTAAAGTAACATCGAATAATTTCCTTTTTTTTGGAGAAGTCATCCAACCCGATGACGATTGATAAACAGCGGCATCTGTAGCTGGTGTAATATATTTTCCTGCATACATAGTAGCATCATTTAAAAACCGACCAATTTGATCAAAAGTTTGTGCAGATTGAGAAAGGGACTTGTTTGAAAAAATCAAATAAATCCCTATCATAATATATTTAAAAATTTGATTACGCATCAATATTTGCGTAAACAGCATTCTTTTCAATAAATTCTCTTCTAGGCGGTACTTCGTCACCCATTAACATTGAGAAAACTCTATCCGCTTCTGTTAAACTATCAATAGTTACTTGGCGTAATGTTCTAAAACTTGGATCCATTGTAGTTTCCCACAATTGCTCTGCATTCATTTCTCCAAGACCTTTGTATCGTTGAATTCCTGCACTTCCACCCATTCTTTCGTTAGCTAAATCACGTTGATCATCTGTCCAAGCATATTCTTTTTTATTTCCTTTTTTAACTAAATAAAGAGGTGGTGCAGCAATATATATATGTCCTCCTTCAATTAATTCACGCATAAATCTAAAGAAGAATGTAAGAATCAAAGTGGCAATGTGACTACCATCGACGTCGGCATCACACATAATAATTACTTTATGATATCTTAATTTTTCAAGATTTAAAGCTTTTGAATCTTCCTCTGTACCAATAGTTACACCTAAAGCTGTAAAGATATTTCTAATCTCTTCATTTTCAAAAACTTTGTGATGCATCGCTTTTTCAACATTTAATATCTTACCTCTCAAAGGTAAAATAGCTTGAAAATTTCTATCACGTCCTTGTTTTGCAGTTCCGCCAGCAGAATCCCCTTCGACAAGATAAACCTCGCATCTTGCTGGATCTTGTTCAGAACAATCAGATAATTTTCCTGGTAAACCTCCACCGCCTAATACGGTTTTTCGTTGCACCATTTCACGAGCTTTTTTAGCTGCATGACGAGCTTGAGCAGCGAGAATTACTTTTTGAACTATAATTTTAGCATCGTTAGGGTTTTCTTCTAAATAATTTTCAAGCATTTCAGAAACTGCTTGTGAAACAGGAGAAACTACCTCTCTATTTCCTAACTTGGTTTTAGTTTGACCTTCAAATTGAGGTTCCGAAACTTTAACTGAAATGATAGCCGTTAATCCTTCACGGAAATCATCTCCTGAGATTTCAAATTTTAACTTATCTAATAAACCTGAAGCATCAGCATATTTTTTCAAGGTTCGTGTCAACCCCATACGAAACCCTTGCAAGTGGGTTCCTCCTTCGTGAGTATTGATATTATTTACATAAGAAAAGATATTTTCGGAATAACTTGTATTATAAACCAAAGCCACTTCAACAGGAACTTCTCCCTTTTCGTGCTCCATACTAATGACGTGAGAGATAATTGGCTCACGACCAGCATCTAGAAACTTAACAAATTCTTTTAGTCCTTCTTTGGAATGAAAAACTTCTCCTTCATACTCACCGTTTTCTTTAGTAAATCGTTTATCCGTAAGCGTAATTGTTATTCCTTTATTCAAAAAAGACAACTCACGCATACGAGCTGCTAACGTATCATAATTGAATTCTATAGTTTGAGTAAATATAGTTCTATCTGGATGAAAAGTAACCATTGTACCACGTTTAGTTGTTTCACCAACTTGCTTTACAGGATACATTGCTTTACCTCTTTCGTATTCTTGTTCGTAAACTTTTCCGTCTCTAAAAACAGTTGCTTTTAAATTATCTGAAAGTGCATTAACACATGAAACCCCCACCCCGTGAAGTCCACCAGAAACCTTATAAGAATCTTTATCAAATTTTCCTCCAGCACCAATTTTAGTCATTACAACTTCAAGTGCAGAAACACCTTCTTTTTTGTGCATATCTACTGGAATACCACGACCATTATCTTCTACAGATACTGAATTATCTTCGTTGATAAAAACTCCAATAGTATCGCAATGTCCTGCTAATGCCTCATCAATAGAGTTATCTACTACTTCATAAACTAAATGGTGTAAACCTCTAACGCCAGTATCTCCAATATACATAGATGGACGCATTCTAACGTGCTCCATTCCTTCTAACGCCTGAATACTATCGGCTGAATAGCTATTTTTTTTAATTTCGTCGCTCATAATAAATTATATCGTATATGATTTTTGTCAAACACGCAAATATACAAAAGCAAACATGATTTTAAAGCCATTTTAAGCGGTTTATCGCATAAGTTATCAACATTTATCTTTTAATAAATTATAAGCGGTTTAAAGCGGGTATTTATACATCGTTATAATGAGTGAATTTCAACTATCTGATTAGATATGTTTTAAAAATGAAAAAAGCGTTTATCAATTAAGACAAACGCTTTTTAAACAAACAAACTAAACTTCAATCTAAAATCAAGTTGCAAAACTTGACTTTATTCTCTTCACTATTTTTATATTTTTATATTTTTATATAGGCATCATCATGAACATTTGCTACAGCTCTACCTGATGGATCATTCATGTTTTTAAAAGCTTCATCCCATTCTAAAGCAATTTTAGTACTACAAGCCACACTTGCCTCTTGAGGAACACACAAAGCCGCTGCATCACTTGGAAAATGTTCTGCAAAAAGAGAACGATAGTAATATTCTTCTTTCGAAGTTGGTGTCTGAAGGGGAAACTTATATTTAGCATTCATCAATTGCTCATCAGAAATTTCTTTGGCAACTACTTCTTTTAAAGTATCAATCCAACTATACCCAACCCCATCACTAAATTGTTCTTTTTGTCTCCATGCTACACTTGCGGGCAACATATCTTCAAATGCTTTACGTAGAATCCATTTTTCCATGCGTTCACCATTAATCATTTTATCTTGTGGATTGATACGCATAGCAACATCCATAAATTCTTTATCTAAAAATGGTACACGTCCTTCAATTCCCCAAGCCGCCAAACTTTTGTTAGCTCGTAAGCAATCATACATGTGCAGTTTGCTTAATTTACGAACGGTTTCTTCATGAAATTCTTTTGCATTGGGCGCTTTATGAAAATACAAATATCCTCCAAACAATTCGTCGGAACCTTCACCAGAAAGAACCATTTTAATTCCCATAGATTTGATAACACGCGCCATTAAATACATGGGTGTAGATGCTCTAATGGTAGTCACATCATAAGTTTCTAAATTATAAATTACATCTCTAACGGCATCCAACCCCTCTTGAATAGTAAACTTTATTTCGTGATGAATAGTTCCCAAATGATCTGCCACCACTCTAGCTGCAGCCAAATCGGGAGAACCTTCTAATCCTACTGCAAAGGAATGTAATTGGGGGTACCAAGCATCTACTGTATCACCTGACTCAATACGTTTTTGTGCATATTTTTTGGCGACAGCCGAAGTAATAGACGAATCTAAACCGCCTGATAGTAAAACTCCATAAGGAACGTCACTCATTAATTGACGGTGAACTGCTGCTTCAAGTGCCGTTTTTATTTCTTCGATACTTGTCGCATTGTCTTTTACCTCATCATATTCTGTCCATTCTCTGTGGTACCATTTTACATATTTTCCATCTTTACTTGACAGATAATGTCCAGGCGGAAACAATTCTATTTTAGTACAATAGCCTTCAAGGGCTTTTAATTCTGATGCCACATAAAAAGTGCCGTGTTGATCCCAGCCTATATACAAAGGGATTATTCCCATGTGGTCACGAGCAATAAAATATTCGTCTTTTTCAACATCATAGATAGCAAACCCGAAGATTCCGTTCATTTCATCAATAAAACCAACCCCTTTTTCTTTATAAAGCGCTAGAATTACTTCACAATCGCTTTCTGTTTGAAAATGATAGCGCCCTTCAAACTGTTTGCGTAAAGCTCTATGATTGTATATTTCTCCATTGGCAGCCAGAATAATATTTTTATCTTCACTAAACAAAGGTTGTTTCCCTGAAGCTGGGTCAACAATAGCCAACCTTTCATGTGCTAAAATCGCTTTATCATTACTGAAAATGCCACTCCAATCGGGTCCGCGGTGGCGAATGATTTTAGACATTTCCAATACTTGTGGTCTGATTTGTTCTGATTTTTGTTTTAAATCAAAGGCGCATACAATTCCGCACATAATCTCATTCGTTTTAAATAAACAATATTCAAATTGTTATTACATTAATTATGAAGCAAAATTGAAACAATACTTCAATTATTAAAACTAAAAAAGAAATATTAGTTGCAAATTATAACTAAAAATAAACATATACTTATATTTTACAATTAAAATTGTTTAGAAATATGGTTTTGTGTTTGAGATTGTAATATAGATCGTAATAAAATATGATTTAGAAAACTATTCAAATAAAAACCAATAGAATTTTAAATGTGAAATGGAACAAAAA
>CAIWKX010000042.1 GCA_903913315.1 uncultured Bacteroidota bacterium
CCATAGCACAAAAATCAATTGCCTATTATGCGAGTCAATTGCGCAACAAAATCATTCATAATTTAGAGAAAAATCATTTTAACAAAAAAGAATTGAGCGTTGTTGTTGCTTTATTATTGGGACAACAACAAGATATTTCACCGGATATCGTTCGCGATTATCAATATGCAGGTGCGGTGCATGTACTTTCTGTTTCCGGATTGCATGTGGGGTTTATTTTATTGTTCATTACCTTTTTGTTGAAACCATTTCCTAACACACCCAGCGCTTCGTTTTATAAATTGCTAATCGTTTTACTCGCGTTATGGTCTTTCGGAATAGTGGCAGGCTTAGCGCCCTCCGTTGTGCGTTCGGTAACCATGTTTTCTTTTGTGGCTGTAGGAATGTTTTTGCGCCGAAGCATCAATATTTATAATACACTTGCCGTTTCCCTATTGGTGATACTTCTTTTTCAACCTTCTTTTCTATTTGATATCGGATTTCAATTGAGTTATGTCGCGTTATTCTTTATTGTTTGGTTGCAACCTTTATTATCATCCCTTTGGCGTCCTAAAAATAAAATCCTAACCTATTTATGGGATATTATTACCGTTTCTTTTGCAGCACAAATAGGCACTTTCCCCATCAGTATTTATTATTTTCATCAATTTCCGGGATTGTTCTTTGTAACGAATCTTGTTATTCTGCCGGGCATGTCTATTATTTTAGCCTTGGGAGTAATTGTGATGGTCTTAGCGGCATTTGATGTCATCTTCATGCCTTTGCTAAAGGTTTTAGAAAGCAGCATCGTGCTTTTGAATAAAATTATTGCTTGGGTAGCCTCGTTAGAAGACTTTATTTTTAGAGATATTCCACTCAATTCTGAGATGATGTGGAGTTGTTATGTGCTGATTTGTAGTTTTGTTTTATGGTTCAAGAAACCTACCTATCAAAAATTAGTGGTCGGATTGTGTGCAGTTGTAGTATTGCAATTGGTTACTTTTCACGCTAAATATAACAGCCAAAAACAATCGGAATTAATTGTTTTTCATAAAAAAGGAACGACGCTTATTACCGAAAGACAGGGCAATCAAGTGAATGTTTATAGCCATGATAGTCTTCCACAAAACACGAATAACACTATTGCTTTGAAATCGTATGTTGTGGCTAATTTTTGTACGATTGCCAATCAAAAACACCTATCCAACACACTTTTTTTCAATAATAAAAAGATTTTAATCATGGATGCGGCTGCCGCGTACACGCAAGAAAAGCCGGATGTATTAATTTTAGTCAATTCTCCTAAAATAAATTTGGAGCGATTATTTAAGGTCTGGAAACCACAGCAAGTAGTGGTGGATGGCTCCAATTTTAAAACGTATAGTAAAGCTTGGCAAATCACGTGTGCTAAACAAAACATCCCTTTTCATGATACTGCTGCGATGGGGTATTATAGGTTGTAGTAACTTTTGAAATTTTTTTAAACACAAAAGGATATTTAACCACGAAGACGCAAAGAAAAATCACTAAGGGCACAAAGACGCTTCGCTTGAATTAATTTTTTTAAACACAAATGGTTATTTAACCACGAAGACGCAAAGAAAAATCACAGAGAGCACAAAGACGCTTCGCTTGAATAAATTTTTTTAAACGCAAAAGGATATTTAACCACGAAGACGCAAAGAAAAATCACAAAGGGCACAAAGACGCTTCGCTTGAATTAAGTATTTTTTTTAAACACAAAAGACACAAAAGCATTTAACATCAGCACAGTTTGTCATTTCGACGCAGGAGAAATCGCAATTGTATTTTAGTTTTTTCTTTTGATTGTGTGATTAGCGAGTGAGATTTTTACATTACCATCACTTCGATTTCTATGACATAACAAAATCTTTTTGATAAATAGTTTCATTTTTTATTAAAGCAAAAATTCTATGAACAATTTTATTTCTAACAGCATTTAAAATACTCATTTTGTTTTTGCCTTCATCTACTTTTCGTAA
>CAIWKX010000043.1 GCA_903913315.1 uncultured Bacteroidota bacterium
TTCCATCAAGGTAAAATAATCTTTTTCAAAAGGGATAGTGGTGCGTTTTTCGGTCATATCAATATCGGAGAACTCATAATGTTCCGGTTTTCTATCCAAGATAAAATCTTTAAAAGCGAATGTTTTAGAGTAATCAATTTTAGATTGGTAATTAGCATCACTGGCATCACCATCAAACATTGGCTCGCATATATCAACCCCTTCTGCGGATAGGGCTATATCAAAACTATCGGTTGCCGAACACATGGCAAACATAAAGCCTCCTCCTATCACAAAAGCTTTAATTTTCTTGGCAACGGCTAATTTCTCTTCTGAAACTTTTGCAAATCCAAGTTTAGTTGCTAAAGCTTCCGCATCTTTCTTTTGGTCAATATACCACGGTGCATTTCTATAGGCTCCATAAAACTTACCATACTGTCCTGTAAAATCTTCATGGTGTAAATGCAACCAATCGTAAAGAATTAATTGATCACTTAAAACGGCTTCATCATAGATGGGCGTAAAAGGAATTTCAGCATAGGTTAAAACTAAAGTCACAGCATCATCCCACGGTTGTTTCCCCGGAGGTGTATACACGGCAATTTTAGGGGCTTTTTCCAAAACAACTGCTTCCATATTTTGGGAGGGACTTGAAATTTCAGCTAAGATTGATGCTTCTTCAGCATCCGATAAAATTTCAAAACTTACGCCTCGAATTTGGCATTCTTTTCTAATTTCGGGAGCATCAGGTAATAAAAAAGAACCTCCACGATAATTTAATAACCAACTCGCTTTGTACTTTTTATCCAAGCACCAATAGGTAATTCCATAAGCCTTCAGATGGTTCTTTTGCGTAGATTCATCCATGGGTAACAGAATAAAATTTGCTTTAACCGAAAATGAAATTAGAAGTATGAAAACAAATAAACTTTTTTTGAACTGCATTCTTATAAAATTTTAAACCAAAGATACTAGTTTTATTGTGAAGAAAAACATAAAAAAAATCCCAATTTCTTGGGATTATATATTAAAAGGGAACATCACTATCATCATCATTGGAATTGGAACTGCTTCCAAATGCTTCGTTGGCTGAGGGAAGATTCTTTGTCATAAATGGATTATCATCGTGATTCATTTTGGACGGCAAATCATCAAAGCCACTGCCATATTCCTCTAAATTATCAAACTTACCAAGATTTCCGATGAATTTTAATCGAATGTTTTCTAGGGAACCATTTCTGTGTTTTGCGATAATAAACTCAGCTTGTCCGGCTGTAGGTGATTGGTCGTCATCATCCCATTCTTCAATTTTATAGTATTCTGGACGGTAAATAAAAGAAACAATATCGGCATCTTGTTCGATAGCACCCGATTCACGAAGGTCGGAAAGCAAAGGACGTTTACTTGAACCACGAGTTTCAACGGCACGAGATAATTGTGAAAGTGCTATTACTGGAACCTCAAGTTCTTTGGCTAATGCTTTTAAGTTTCTAGAGATGGTTGAGATTTCTTGCTCACGATTACCGCCTCCTTTACCATTTCCTCCTGCCGTCATTAATTGAAGGTAGTCTACAATGATCAGTTTAATTCCATGTTGTGAAGCTAAACGACGTGCTTTGGCACGTAAATCAAAGATAGAAAGTGATGGGGAATCATCGATAAATAAAGGCGCTTTTTCTAAATCCTTTACTTTAACGCTCAATTGTTCCCATTCGTGTTTTTCCAATTTTCCGGTTCTCAATTTTTCTGAAGACAGACCTGTTTCTGATGAAATTAAACGTGTAATCAACTGAACGGATGACATCTCCAGCGAAAATAAGGCTACAGGATGTCCAAAATCGATAGCGATATTACGAGCCATTGAAAGGACAAAAGCAGTGTTGTGAGTTACGGTGCAATCTTCTAAAAGAAATAATCGATTACCGTCTATCTCAAAACCATAATAATCATCAACCTTGTCATATTCAACTTTAATTCCTGTTACTTTCCAATCAACTTTAGATTTCCATTCGCGTGCTTTTTTTCTTTCAACTCTTGTTGGTATATCATTTAGATTTCCAAATATTCGCAATCGAAAAGCTTCACCTTCAAATCCAGTTGATTTAATGGCTGTTTTTTTCTTTCTAACCGAGGTCCTAAAACCTAAACTATCAGAAAGAAATTTTATTTGATTTAGTAATTGTTCATTTTTTTGAACAATTTCAAAACAATTAAATTCAGAAGAATAATATCCATCTGAATCAATAAGTCCTGCCAAAAATTGTAATCTATTTGATGAAGAATTTATTAAATATTTATTTGGAATATGTTTGTTTTGGAGTATTCCTAAAGTTCTCATTTCAGTTTGAATACAAGTTGTAAATTCTTCAGAAGTAAATTTATTTCTATTTACAATAGAATAATTGTTAGTTCTATCTTTTTGCTCATAAACAACCAATTCACTTTCTAAACGAGTAGCATAATCATTTAAATATGCAATAATTTCTTCATCAATATTTGTAATTCTTTGACTATATGAATGACCATCACCAAGCCAAAGACCTAGATAATATGGTTCTAAAGGAAGTTCTTTTTCTGCAAATTCAACTGCAACTTTATACCCTTTATAATTTGATTTGAATTTATCCGATTTTTCTAAATAATCTTTAACCGTGATATTTAGAACATCTCCTTGTTTATGATTCCCTTCATTTCTACTTCTTTTTAGAGATAATATATGGCTTTCATTTACTCTATAAGACATTGCTTTATTTTGGTGAATCCAATACATTTTTTCTTGTCCGCGAGCAATAGAAAGCACTTTTCTAGGAGCAGAATCATCTCCCATTAGTAATTCATTTTCAGAAATATCTTCCACATTTTTTAGAGAACCATCATACATTAAAACTTTAGTGCCTTTTCCAAGACACTTACCCATCCCTGGCCTTGCTGCAATAATGACCAAATCTGATGGTTGCCAACCTGAAGTTACTTTATCTAACTTTTCGAAACCCGTTGCGATTCCGCTCAACCCTTCTTTATTGGCAATTTCTTCAATTCTTTTTTTGGCTTGGATGACCAAACTTTGAGCCGTTTCAGAACTTCGTTTGATATTTCCTTGCGTTACTTCATATAATTTGGATTCTGCTTTGTCTAATAAATCAAAGACATCTGTAGTTTCATCATAGGACTCTTCAATGATTTCAGAAGAAATTCTAATCAAACTTCGTTGGATGTATTTTTGTAAAATAATACGGGAATGGAATTCAATGTGGGCAGAAGAAGATATCTTTTGTGTCAGCTGTATTAAATAAAAATCACCGCCTGCCAAATCCAGTTTTGCATTCTTTTTTAATTGTGATGAAACTGTTAATAAATCTATAGGTTGTGAATCTGTGAATAACTGAAAAATAGCCTCAAAGATATGCTTGTGTGCGTCTTTATAGAAAGCATCTGCTTGCAAGATATCTATAACCTCATCTACCCCTTTTTTATCAATCATCATAGCCCCAAGCACCGCTTCTTCAAGGTCGAGTGCTTGTGGTGGTAGTTTTCCTTTTTCGAGATTAATAATGGTAGTTTTATCTACTCGTATTGGGCTTATATTCTTGATATTTTCCATGTAGCGAAAGTAACTAATTCTAAAATTTATATGAAGTTTAGTTATTACTTAATTATGTTTATAACTAAATATTTTTTGTTAACAACCAAAAAAAAATCCGAAACTAAAGGGCTTCGGATTGTAAAAGATTTTGTAAGATTTTACTCTTTGAACTCGCCCATTTTACTGTATTTATCCATTCTTTGCGATACTAGTTCGGTTGTTGATAAATCTTTCAGCTCGTTAAAAGCTTTAGTGATGTATTGTTGTACTGTTTTAAAAGTAGTTTCCCTATCATAATGGGCTCCACCTAGAGGTTCAGGGATAATATCATCTACTAATTTTTGTTTTTTCATATCAGCAGAAGTCAATTTTAATGCTTCTGCGGCTTGCTCTTTATATTCCCAACTTTTCCAAAGAATTGACGAGCATGATTCTGGAGAAATTACGGAATACCAAGTGTTTTCCATCATTAATACCTTATCTCCTACCCCAATTCCTAAGGCGCCACCAGAGGCTCCTTCACCAACAATAACAACTATAATTGGCACTTTAAGACGGCACATTTCAAGAATATTTCTAGCAATAGCTTCTCCTTGACCTCTTTCTTCAGCTTCTAAACCTGGATATGCTCCTGGAGTATCGATAAATGTAACGACAGGAATACCAAATTTCTCAGCCATTTTCATCAAACGCAAAGCCTTTCTGTAACCTTCAGGGTTTGCCATACCAAAATTTCTATATTGGCGAGTTTTGGTATTGTATCCTTTTTGTTGTCCAATAACCATAAAGGATTGTCCGTCAATTTTACCTAAACCACCGACCATTGCTTTATCGTCTTTAAATCCTCGGTCTCCAAAAAGTTCTAAAAATGAATCACCGCAAAGGGCATTAATATGATCCATCGTATAAGGTCTATTGGGATGACGTGATAATTGAACTCGTTGCCAAGCCGTTAAATTCTTATATATTTTTCGTTTAGTTTCTTCTAATTTTTTTTCGATTTGTTTGCAAGTATTGGTCACATCAACATCGGATTCTTGACCAATTATTTGACATTTGTCCAATTGGTCTTCCAATTCTTTTATAGGAAGTTCAAAATCTAAATATTCCATAGGATTTGTACGATTAATTAAAATTCGGATGACAAAGATAAAATTTTAAATGTTCTTTAAAAGTAATTTTATTGGATAAGTTTTAAACAAACCGCTAAATTACTTTTGTCCGGCTTTTTATAATTCCGTTTAATAGCACTGTAAATAGAATAATAAATGCGCCAATATAAAATTCATAACTCATTTGCTCTTTGTCTTTAAATACTAAGACCGCTAAAATAATCCCATAAATGGGTTCTAAATTTATAGTTAGCATTACCGTATAAGGACTTAAAAATTTCATAACCGCAGTTGAGGCAATAAAAGCATAGGCGGTGCAAACGGAGCTTAAAATTATCAGATAAACAAAATCCGAAGTAGTCAATTGAAAGAAATTGGCACTAAAGCTGTTGGAAAATAATAAAAAAAGAGAAAAGAAAAGTACTCCACCCGAAAGTTCATAAAAAGAAATGACGGTCGCATTATTGTCTTTTATAAACTTACTATTGATTACAGCAAATGAAGCAGAAAGAAAGGCAGAAGTCAACGCCAAAATAATTCCTTCCCTATAGTTCCCTTCGACATGAAATAGTATTGACAGTCCAAAAACGACTATTAAACCGAAGAATATTTCGTACCAAATTACCTTTTTCTTAAAAAATATTGGTTCTATTAACGAGGTAAAAAAAGCGCCAGTGGACAAGCAAGCCAGTGTAATAGACACATTGGATACCTTAATTGCCCTAAAGAAAGTAAACCAATGCAGCGCAATTACTAATCCTGCAACCAAAAACTTTAGTATCGTTTTTTTGGGAAGTGCAATTGGAATTTTTTTAATTCTAATATAAAAAAAAATAAAAAGTACAGCAAACAACATTCTAAACCAAACTAGTGGCAAAGCATCAAGACTGATTAGTCTGCCTAAAACTGCAGTAAAACCCCAAATGAATACTATCAAATGAAGATGAAGATAACTTTTTGAATTATCGTTTAGCATTCCGCAAGAGAATTAAAGCTAAAATTCCGAAAACAATATTAGGAATCCAAACAGCAATAATAGGAGGGGCACTGGATTTTTCGGCAAGAACACCAAAAACTTTATCTAAAAATACAAAAGCAAAGGCCAGCAAAATTCCTATGGCTAAATTAATTCCCATTCCGCCACGGCGCTTCATTGAAGATACCGCAACAGCTATTATTGTTAAAATAAATGCTGAAATTGGAATACTATATTTTTTGTAGAGTACCACTAAATACACACTGATATTAGTTGAACCTCTTTCTCGTTCTTTGGCAATAAATTTTGTTAAATCACCATAGGATAGAGTTTCAGCGATATACACTACTGGCGTCAAATCTTCCAAATCGAATTTAAAAATAGTATCCTTTCTATCTGAGGATTCAATAACATCATTTAAGGCCCCTACTTTTCGTTTCTTATAATCAAATAAAGTATACGAATTCGGTTTACCATTCCATTTAATTCTATTAGCGGTAATTTTAAATTTCAACTTATCCTTTTCAAATTTTTCTAAAGAAAAATTAAAGGCCATTTTCGATGATGAGTTATAATTACTCACATAAATATATTCGTCTTTGTTGATTTGTCTGTATACATCTGAATTCTCTCGCATTTCATTCTGACCATTACCAATCAGATACATATACCTAAAGTTTTTAAATCCATCACTCGCTTTTGGAACCAAGAAAAAACCCATTAACAAAGCAAAAATGGAAACAAAGGTCGCACCAATTATATAGGGACGTAAAAATCGCGTAAAGGATATTCCCGAACTTAGTATGGCAATAATTTCCGTGTTGTTAGCGAGTTTTGAGGTAAACCAAATAATAGACAAAAACAGAAATATAGGAAAAAGTAAATTGGCAAAATAAATAGTAAAATCAACATAATACTGTGCAATAGCCTTAAAGGGAACATGATTTTCAATCATCTTATTCACTTTTTCAGAAACGTCAATAGTTATTCCAATGGGAATAAACATCAAAAGCATTACTACAAAAGTGTTCAGATATCGTTTTAATATGTATTTATCAAGTATTGTTAACATTTTAAGTTTATTTGGTTATTTGGTTATTTGGTATTCGGCATACAAATAACCGAATAACTAAATTTCCAAAATTACAATCTCTGACTCATTTGTTTGACCATCATTTCTTTCCAATTTCTAAAATCTCCTGCTAAGATATGTTTTCTAGCCTCACGAACCAACCACATATAAAATCCAAGATTATGAATCGTAGCAATTTGCTTTCCAAGGTACTCATTAGCTGCAAATAGATGACGAAGATAAGCTTTGGTATATTCAGTATCTACAAAAGTGATTCCCATTTCGTCCAATGGAGAAAAGTCATCTTCCCATTTTTTATTTTTAATATTAATTGTTCCGTTAGCTGTAAACAACATGCCGTTTCTAGCATTCCGTGTTGGCATCACGCAATCAAACATGTCAACACCAAGGGCTATGTTCTCCAAAATATTAATTGGTGTTCCAACCCCCATTAAATAGCGAGGTTTATCTTCGGGTAGAATATCGCAAACCACTTCCGTCATTGCATACATTTCTTCAGCGGGTTCCCCTACAGAAAGACCTCCAATTGCGTTCCCTTGTTGTCCTGAATTGGCAATATATTCTGCCGATTGTATCCTTAAATCTTTATAGGTACTTCCTTGAACGATAGGGAAAAAAGTTTGGTCATAACCGTATTTAGTTGGTACTTTATCTAAATGGGAGATACATCTATCCAACCAACGATGCGTCATTTTCATTGACCGTTGCGCATATCGATAATCGCATGGATAAGGAGTACACTCATCAAATGCCATGATAATATCGGCGCCAATAGTTCGTTGAATTTCCATTACATTTTCAGGAGTAAAAAAGTGATAGGAACCGTCAATATGACTTTTAAACTTTACTCCTTCTTCCTTAATTTTTCTATTGGCTGAAAGCGAATACACTTGATAGCCACCTGAATCCGTCAAGATATTTCTATCCCAATTCATAAACTTGTGCAACCCTCCCGCTTTTTCAAGGATTTCAGTTTGTGGTCGTAAATATAAATGGTAAGTATTTCCAAGAATAATATCGGGATTAATCTCTTCTTTTAATTCGCGTTGGTGCACTCCTTTTACTGAAGCAACAGTACCAACCGGCATAAATATTGGAGTTTCAATCACTCCATGGTCGGTAGTGATTTTCCCAGCTCTAGCTTTAGAATTTAGGTCTTTTTGTAATAAATCGAATTTCATATAGGCATTTTCAAGGGGCAAATATAAATTATTTAGATTTTAGGCGTCTGTATTTATACTTTAATTTAACAGACTTATTTTAAAAACAATCATAGATAATTCTAACATACTAATAGAATAATACGATATATATCATATATTTTACTTTACTATTTTATTTACTTTGCTACAAATTCAAAGTTGCCACAAAAATGATTTCCAAGATTATTTCAAATTTCAAAAATCGCTCAGTTTTAATTGCCCTTTTAATAACTAGTTCTACCACTCTATCCGCTCAAGAATCTTATGAAATTGAAGTATATTCTTCACCTACTACCCCCAAAAACACTTCAATAGTTGAGTTACACAGTAACATTTCTCCTACTGGACCTAAAACTGAATCCAATTTTACCCATCCATTACATGAAACTGTAGAATTTACAACTGGAATAACTGACAACTTTGAAATCGGTGTCTACCTCTTTAATCGAATAAGCAACGGAGCTTTTAATTATATGGGAAGCCATATAAGGCCTAGAGTTACCATTCCAAAATCATGGAATTGGTTCATGGGAACTAGTCTATCGGTTGAGAGTGGTTTTATTAAAGACCCACTAACCAATGAATTTCAAATAGATTATGAAATCAGACCTATTTTAGATAAAACGTTGGGGAAAAATTACATTTCCATCAATCCCACGATAGATGGTGTATTGAAAACCAAAGAAATTTCATTCTCTCCCAATGTTAAATATGCTTACGAAATAAATCCAAAATATGCTTTAGGCCTTGAATATTATGGTGTGACAGGAAATCCATTCCATTGGGAAAACTACGATATACAAACACATCAATTTTTTATTGTAACTTACCTCACTTTGGACAAAAAACACGAAATTGAATTTGGAATCGGAAGGGGTACCACTTTAAGTTCGGATGTATGGAATATTAAACTAATTTTGGGACAACGAATTAATTGGATCAAAAACAAAAAGTAAAAACTATGAGCGAGACTTATCAAGAACAGCATTTAAAGAGCTCCGAATTTATAACCGATATTGTTATTGGGATGAGCGATGGTTTAACCGTTCCATTTGCACTTGCTGCCGGACTAAGTGGAGCTGTAGACAGCAATGCCATAGTAATTACTGCTGGCATTGCCGAAATTGTGGCCGGCTGCATAGCTATGGGGTTAGGAGGCTATTTAGCTGGAAAAACAGAACAAGAACACTACGAAAGCGAACTCAAAAGAGAATATTTTGAAGTAGACAATTACCATCAAAAAGAAATAGACGAAGTAAAAGAAATCTTTGCTGATTATGGAATTGACGAAGAAACACAAGAACATATTGCCCAACAATTATCAAAAGATAAAGTTAAGTGGGTAGATTTTATGATGAAATTTGAATTAGGTTTAGAAAAACCAAACCCAAACCGAGCTAGAAATAGTGCTTTAACCATAGGAGGTGCCTATGTTGTTGGTGGATTTTTACCCTTATCTGCTTATTTTTTTACAGCTAATCCCAAAGAAGGATTGATTGTTTCAGCCATTATTACGACAATTTGTTTATTTGTTTTTGGATTTTTCAAAGCTAAAGTTACAGGACAACCGCCACTAAAAGGAGCTTTAAAAGTTACTGCAATTGGTCTTGTTGCTGCCGCAGCAGCGTTTGGAATTGCCAAATTGGTAGGATAACCTTTTATTAAAAAACACTTAAAAGCTCTAAATTATTTTAGGGCTTTTTTTTTATTTTTCTTAATAACTTTTCAAAAGTCTATACTGTATTTGTCTACCATCTATTATCTAAAAAACTTATCTTTGCCCCATTATAATTTTTAACTACAAAAAATGTCTAACATTAAACAACTACAAGATTTAACAACACAAATTCGAAGAGACATTCTTCGCATGGTTCATGCAGTAAATTCAGGTCATCCCGGAGGTTCTCTAGGTTGCGCCGAATTTTTAGTAGCACTCTACCAAGACATTATGAGCCGCAAAGAAGGATTCGATATGAATGGAATAGGAGAAGATATTTTCTTCCTTTCTAACGGTCATATTTCACCGGTGTTTTATAGTGTATTGGCAAGAAGTGGATACTTTCCCATTGCTGAACTTGCCACTTTTAGAAAATTAAACACTCGTTTGCAAGGACATCCAACAACTCATGAAGGTTTACCTGGAATTAGAATGGCATCGGGTTCTTTAGGACAAGGATTATCGGTTGCCATTGGTGCTGCTCAAGCCAAAAAATTAAACAAAGACAATCATTTAGTCTTTGCCCTTACGGGTGATGGTGAATTACAAGAAGGTCAAAACTGGGAAGCTATTATGTATGCCTCTGCAAAAAATGTAGACAACTTAATTGCTACTGTTGATTATAATCGTCAACAAATTGATGGTTCTACTAAAGATGTTTTAAATATGGGCAATTTGAAAGCTAAATTTGAAGCTTTCGACTGGGATGTCTTAGAGATAACTGAAGGAAACAATATTGAAGCTATTATTGGAGGAATGAACGAAGCCAAATCAAGAACAGGTAAAGGAAAACCAGTTTGTGTTATTCTTCACACAGAAATGGGTAACGGGGTTGATTTTATGATGCACACGCACGCATGGCATGGAAAAGCTCCTAGTGATGCACAACTAGCAACTGCTTTAGAACAAAACCCAGAAACTTTAGGGGATTATTAGTATTCAGGTTTTGGTTATCATTAGTATGGCTTAAGCAATTAGATAGTAAGAATAATCATTTATTATAAAAACTTTGTGACTTCGCGCCTTAGCGGCAAAAAAATATAAAATGAAAAAATATACAAACACAGGAAGTAAAGATACCCGTTCAGGATTTGGTGCAGGAATGACCGAATTGGGACAAAAAAATGAAAATGTCGTAGCACTTTGTGCCGATTTAATTGGTTCATTAAAATTTGATGATTTCAAAAAAAATCATCCAGAGCGTTTTTTCCAAATTGGAATTGCAGAAGCCAACATGATAGGAATTGCAGCAGGATTAACTATTGGCGGAAAAATTCCTTTTACTGGAACTTTTGCTAACTTTTCTACTGGAAGAGTTTACGATCAAATCCGTCAATCGGTTGCCTATTCTGATAAGAATGTAAAAATTTGTGCTTCTCATGCTGGTTTAACACTTGGTGAAGATGGTGCAACTCACCAAATATTAGAAGATATTGGTTTAATGAAAATGTTGCCAGGAATGACGGTAATTAACACCTGTGATTACAATCAAACTAAAGCAGCAACTTTAGCATTAGCGGATCATCATGGTCCAGCTTATTTGCGCTTTGGTCGTCCTGTGGTGCCAAATTTTATGCCTGCTGACGAACCGTTCGTTATTGGAAAAGCAATCATGCTTACTGAAGGAACTGATGTTACTATCATTGCCACTGGCCATTTAGTTTGGGAAGCACTAATTGCGGCAGAAGCTTTAGAAGCAAAAGGAATTTCAGCAGAAGTAATCAATATTCACACCATAAAACCATTAGATGAAGAAGCAATTCTAAAATCAGTTGGAAAAACGGGTTGTGTAGTAACTGCTGAAGAACACAATATTTTGGGTGGTTTAGGAGAAAGTGTGGCTAGAACATTAGCATTAAACAATCCAACACCACAAGAATTTGTTGCTGTTCAAGATTCCTTTGGAGAAAGTGGCACTCCAGAACAATTAATGGATAAATACAAGCTAAACAATCAAGCCATTGTTGAAGCTGTAGCAAGAGTGATGAAGAGAAAATAATTACTTTCCGATAAATATCAAATCCGTCTAATTAAAAACTAGACGGATTTTTTATTTTAAACTTTTTTCAAAAAAAAACCACCACTTTTCAGTGATGGTTTTACGAAGAGCCGGCGGAGGGACTCGAACCCACGACCTGCTGATTACAAATCAGCTGCTCTAGCCAACTGAGCTACGCTGGCAACTCTTTAGTGGTGCAAATATAATAGCGATTTTTAAATCTCCAAAATATTTTTACACTTTTTTCGTTTTTTTTTGATTAAAGTGCGTTGATTTTTTCAATCAATTGATTAGCAGTTTGTTCTAATTCTTTATTGATTTGTTTAAAATGCGCTTTTTTATTTTCTACTTTTTTAGCATTAACCTTAACGATTAAAGCATCAAAAGAGGAAATTGCTTCATCTATAACAGCATTAGTAGCTTCTGTTGGTTTTCCTTCGCTAGTCATTTCGTGAATATAAACCGCTTCAATAATATCTCCTAAAACGAAGTTGATGTCTTTTTTTAAATTTTTAACGCTTGGCATTTTCTTTATTTTTTAAATTTGGTGCAAAACTACATATAATCTTTTTAATATAGGTTACGAAATGTAAATTTCTAATACTGATGCTTTTCCTTTTATTTCAAAGCCACTCATTTTAGCCGGAATTAAAATTGTATCACCAATTTTATATTGATATTTATCCTCTCTATATAGCAACTCAAAACTTCCTGCAACACACATATAAACAGTAAACGATTGTTGATTTTTAGCAATAGTAATTTCTCCGTCAAGAGGAATAAAATTCGTAGTGAAGTAAGGACAATTCACTATTACGTTGGAAACATTTGGAACTTTAGCATAGTCTTTTTGAGCTTCTACCTTGTTATAATTAATAGCCTGTAAAGCTAAGTCCACATGAAGTTCCCTTGTTTTTCCATTAGCATCTTTTCTATCGAAATCATAAATCCTATAGGTAATGTCTGATGTTTGTTGGATTTCAGCAATCACTATTCCTGCACCAATGGCATGAATGGTACCCGTTTCTAAAAAGAAAACATCCCCTTGATTTACGTTTTTTACATCAAGAATATCAACTATTGTACTGTTCTCTAGATTTTTTAAATATTGTTCGGGTGAGGATTTTTCTTTGAATCCAACAATTAACTTTGCGTTGGCATCGGCTTGCATCACATACCACATTTCTGTTTTACCAAAAGAGTTATGTCGTTTAGCTGCCAATTCATCATTAGGATGCACTTGAATGGATAAGTCGTCGCGCGCATCAAGATATTTGAAGAGTAATGGAAATTGTTTTCCGAATTGCTTATACACTTTTTTTCCTAAAACTTCTTCTGAAAATTTGTTTATCACTTCGTTTAGTGTCATTCCTTCAAAAAATCCATTTGAAATTATACTAACATTATTTTCAACCGTAGAAATCTCCCAACTTTCACCCGTAATTTCAGAGGTGATGGGTTTGTTCAAATAGGATTTTAGCTTTGTTCCTCCCCAAATTCTATCTTTAAGGATTGGGCGGAATTGTAATGGGTATAATTTCATAGACAGCAAAAATAAGTAAAGAATGTCTTCTGAAAAAATTATAACTCTTTTTTAAGTATTTCAAGTGTTTTAGTAATATGAATTTTAGCAGAAGTACTATCAAATACCAATTTGACAATTCCTTCTTTATTTACTACGTAAGTTGTTCTACCATCGATTAATCCTAAATAATCTTTGGCAACACCAAAGAGTTTGCGCAATTTTTTATCCGCATCAGAAAGCAAAATAAATGGCAAATTAAATTTACTTTTAAACGTAACATGTGACTGAACCGAGTCGGAACTTATTCCAATTACCTCGGCACCTAAATCTTTAAAATCTTGGTAACTATCTCGAAATGAACAAGCTTGGGTAGTGCAACCTGGTGTATCATCTTTAGGATAAAAATAAATCACTAAAGGTTGTTTTCCAATATAATTGACACTGTCAAATTCCTTTCCATTGCTGTCAATTGCATTGAAATTTGGAACTTTATCTCCTTCTTTTACTGCCATTTTAATTGCCTTTATAAGTTACAAAATTACGGGGTGTTTCATATAATGTTATTTCTAATTCTTTAGTGGCATCAATATGACTTCGTAATTTATTCCAGATTACCACTACTATATTTTCCGCCGTGGGATTTAGATTTTCAAATTCTGAAACATCTAAATTTAAGTTTTTATGGTCAAAAACATTTTCAACATGTTCTTTTATCAAATCAGACAATATCTTTACATCAATTACAAAACCTGTTTCTTGGTCAATTTCTCCAGTCACAGAAACGATTAACTCGTAATTATGTCCGTGAAAATTGGGGTTATTGCATTTTCCAAAAACCGCATCGTTTTTCTCCATAGTCCAATCTTTGCGATATAATCGATGCGCTGCATTAAAATGAGCTTTTCTGGAAACGGTGACTTTCATTTTTAATTAGGATTTGATAGTAAAGCATTTAGGATTTTGAATTAGACTTTATAATACTAATTCAAAATTCCTTACTCTTACATTTTATAATTTATGATCTTCAAGGTAATGATAAAATTCGTCAAAAATAATTTTAAACCAAACAGTATAAAAGTCGGGGTTTTCAATCATATCCTCTTTGATAGCTTCAATTTTCATCCATTTCCAATTTTCAACTTCGTCAAGATTTATGTTGGGTTCTTCATTAGAATATCCAATCATCACATGATCCAATTCATGTTCGGTTAGACCGTTGTCAAAAGGTGCTTTATAAATAAAGTGAAACAATTCTTTAAGTTCGGTTTGCAACCCCATTTCTTCAAATAATCGACGCTTACCAGCTTCTATATTTGTCTCACCGGAACGTTGATGACTGCAACAAGTATTGGTCCATAATAAAGGGGAATGGTACTTCTGATGGGATCGCTGCTGAACTAACACTTCGTTTTCGTCGTTTAGAACAAAAACAGAAAACGCACGATGCAAAATTGCTTTTTCATGTGCTTCAAGTTTGTTCATTAAACCAATAGGCTCATCTTTATCGTTAACTAAAATTACTTGTTCTTCTTTCATATTTTTTAAACATTGTCAAAAATACAAAAAAAGAATTGGTATGATAGATTTTAGAAATCTCAACAACCGTTAAACTTTCCTTAAATCAGGTTCTTTTACAAACTATACTGTCCATTTGTACGTTTATGTATTGTAAATTTGGAAAACAGTAAAAAACAAGCTTATGCAAAAGTCACAATCCTTATTCAATTATTTGATTTTATTGCCACTGGTAATTTTTAATGCCTGTGGGCAAGCAACAAAAAAAACAGACACAACAACTAATAAAAGTGCAATGGAAAACATAATTAGCAAACCTGAAAATCCGTATTATTCAAATACCAATACAACCCCACTACATCTTAGTGATGCTGAGTGGAAAAAAGTTTTATCACCTGATTTATATGCTGTGGCAAGACATGCAGATACTGAAAGAGCTTTTACAGGAAGTATGTGGAATTCGGAAACTAAAGGAACTTATTACTGTGCTGCCTGTGGTTTACGTTTATTCAAATCAAATCAAAAATTCACGAGTAGTTGTGGATGGCCAAGTTTTTTTGAGCAAGACAATAAAAATAGTATCGTTTTCAAAGAGGATACCTCTTATGGAATGAAACGCACGGAAGCATTATGTGGCCGATGTGGTAGTCATTTAGGTCATTTATTTGATGATGGGCCTGCACCAACAGGAAAAAGATATTGCATGAACGCTATTTCATTAGATTTCGTTCCTGATAAAATTGCTGAAAACTCAAAATTAAATACAGAGACAATAGTACTTGGTGGAGGTTGTTATTGGTGTGTAGAGGCGGTTTATGAAAATTTAGAGGGGGTTCAAAAAGTAGTTTCCGGTTTTTCAGGAGGCACTGTTCAAAATCCGAGTTATGAAGACGTTTGTACTGGCACTACTGGTCATGCCGAAGTAGTTGAAATCACCTATGATAAAACGAAGACCAATTTAGATGAAATATTTAAGGTTTTCTTTACCGTTCATGACCCAACCACCTTAAATCGTCAAGGTGCTGATGTTGGAACCCAATACCGTTCGGTAATATTTTACAAAAATGAAGAACAGAAAAAAGAAGCTGAAAGTATCATCAATGAATTGAACACGAATAAGGTCTACAATAGCAAAATAGGAACAACAGTGGAACCTTTCAAGGCATTTTATGTAGCGGAAGATTATCATCAAAATTACTATAATAACAATAAAGAAAAGTCCTATTGTAAAATGGTCATTCAACCCAAAATAGAAAAATTTGAAACGATTTTTAAAGATAGATTGAAAAAGAAATAATTGTTAATTCTTTAAACCGCTTGTGAAAATAAGCGGTTTTTTATTTTAAAACCTCAGCAATTTTTAAAGCGCATTTTTCGCCATCGATGGCAGCTGAAATAATCCCTCCTGCATAACCAGCCCCTTCTCCACAAGGATATAATCCTTTAATCTGAACATGCTCTAAAGTTTCACTATCTCTTGGAATCCTAACAGGTGATGATGTTCTGCTTTCAGGAGCATGGAGAATAGCTTCATTTGTCATATATCCTCGCATTGATTTTCCGAATTCTAAAAACCCTTCTCTCATAATTTGCGTTAGAAAACCAGGAAACACTTGTCCCATTTCAACCGAAGTTGTTCCTGGAACATACGAAGTTTTTGGTATATCAGCGGAAATTTTATTTTGAGTAAAATCGACCATTCTTTGCGCCGGAACTTTTTGAGTTTGTCCTGCTAGATGCCAAGCTTTTTGTTCTATCGATTTCTGAAATTCCATCCCAGCTAAAGCTCCAAATTTGGCAAATGGCTTAAAATCTTCTAATTTTAACTCCACTACAATTCCCGAATTGGCTGTGTTCTGATCTCTTTTGGATGGCGACCATCCGTTAGTGACTACTTCGCCCTGACTCGTTGCACAAGGAGCAATAACACCGCCAGGACACATACAAAAGGAATACATGCCTCTACCATTAATTTGTTTTACTATAGAATAAGGAGCAGGAGGTAAATATTGCCCTCGAAAATCACATGAATATTGGATACTGTCAATTAATTCTTGTGGGTGTTCAGCGCGAACACCTAAAGCAAATGGTTTTGCTTCTATAAACACCTTCTTTTTATCTAATAATTCAAATATATCACGTGCGGAATGTCCTGTAGCAAGTATCACTTTATTGGCAGCAATTGTTTCGCCGTTTTGAGTAATAACTCCTTGAATTTCATTACTTTTTATGATAAAATCAGTGACTCGAGTTTCAAACAAAACTTGACCACCACATTCTATAATTTTTTCTCGAATATCTTGGATAATTTGAGGCAACTTATTGGTTCCGATATGTGGATGTGCCTCAACAAGAATATCAGGTGTGGCTCCAAAACCCACTAATAATTGTAAAATTCTATCCACATCACCTCGTTTTTTGGAACGAGTATATAATTTTCCATCGGAATACGTTCCGGCGCCACCTTCACCAAAACAATAATTAGAATCCTCGTTAACGATATGATCTACATTGATGGCTTTTAAATCACGACGTCGCCCTCGAACATCTTTTCCTCGCTCGATTATGATTGGCTTTAAACCCAATTCTATCAATTGTAAAGCGGCAAATAAACCAGCGGGGCCTGCACCAACAATAATTACCTCTTGTGAATTAGCTACATTTTTATACTCTGGAAGAGCTATCTTTTGGTCTATATAATCTTCCTCTTTGAAGTAAACTGAGGCTTTTATGTTGAACTTTATGGCTTTTTGACGAGCATCAATAGAACGTTTTAAAACGATTATCTTTTGAATTTCTTTTGTAGCAACATGAAATAACTTAGCAGCATGTTCACTAAGCAATACTGCGTTATGAGCTACTTCTGGTGAAACTTGAGTTTGAATTTCTCGAGGCATATATTGACTGTATAAAAATCGCTATTTCGATTTGTATTCCTTCTCCATTTCTTTGATAACATTTTCGATCTGCTCTACGCCTATTCGTTTCGCTTTAATCACTTTATTTTTGTCTAAAACATAAATAACAGGAGTAGAATAGACATCATATTTTTCAATCACATTATTATAATGTGCTCCATCATATACATTTATCCAATCATTAAGTTTTTTTTCATCAATGTATTTAAGGTATTTATCTCCTTCATGTAAGGTGTAAACACTAAAGACTTTAACATCTTTATTCTTATTTTTAAGTTGATTATACAAATCGATTAATTTCGGGATTTCTTTTTGACAATGCCCACAATCAACATCCCAAAAAACTAAAATAATAAAATCAGCACTGACAGAATGAAGATGATAAAACATTTTATTTATCTCGGCCGCATTGGCGTAAAATACTTTAGTGACTTCATCGCTAGTTTTGGCCGATTCAAATCCCATTTTTTTCATTACCTCATAGTCTTTTGCCTTGATCATTGACAAATCAGGAGCAATTGCCCCAACCAAAAGAGGCCGTAACAAATCTGCCCGTTTTATAATTTTTGTCACTACACTTTCGTCATCATAAATTCCAGAAGCTTTTCCTGTCTTGAAATATTTATCGATGATATGAACAAATACCTTATCAAATCCCATGATATTGGAAGTTTCATACGTATACGTCAGATGAGCAAGTGTTAATTTATAAAGCAAACTCCCTTCTTTGGTTTTCTCCATTATTTTATCCACTTCAACGCTTACTGAATCTGGATGAGTAACGACTACTGATTCAAAATATTTTTTCAATTTAGAAAAGAAAAATGGGTTTCTCATTGTAGCATCCTCTTTAAAATCAACATTATCCCAATAGTGCTTTTTATAATATTTATAAACGGCTAAACTATCTGGACGACCATTGGAGGCTTTGGGAATCTCTTTCAATACTTTATCCATTTTTAAATTAAGCACATCACCTATATAAGTCCCTTTGTTTTTTTCTAGAAATTGGGTTTCATATTCTTGAATTTTTTTGTCAAATTCTTTTTGTTTTTCATTTAAATGAAGAGTGTCTTTTTTTGTCAATAATTTGATACCGTTCTTATACTCTAGAAATTCTTTATTTTGTTTGCTGATGAATTTAATATACTCTAAAAATTCATTTTCACGAGGAGAATTAACCGCTGTTAATCCTTCAACATTTGCGACACCTAAATCATTTTTAAGTTCTAATTTTTGAGTTGCATCATCAACAAAAAAATCAAAGTAGATACTTTTTTGTTGACTTACAAGAGAATAGATTCCTTTCTCTAATTTTCCTTTACCCTTGAAAATAAATTTTCCGTTTTTGACATGAGTGCAAGTGTCTTTAATATACGTTTTGTCAAATTGATAATACGTTAGGTAGGCGGTAGAATCCGTACAATTTTTCAAATTGATTGTTATTTCGTACCCTGCTTGCGAAGTAGCATAAAATGTTGAAAAACAAAAAACAATAGCTAATAAAAATTTATTCATAAACAAATCATTTATAGTTTCTAATTAAGAAGTTGCTCCAATCAAAAAGCTTATCTAACTTCTATGTATTCTATTGGTCAAAAATAGTGTATTTAAAAAAAACAAAAGTGAAATTTTTTATAAAAAGTGATAGAAAATAGAGAACAAGATTATCTTTGGGCATTATTTTAATCTTTACTCTTAAAAAATAATATGCGAAAAATAAAGTTAATTTGGGATTTTCGTGGTCCAACTTCAGCCAAAACAGCGGAACATCATGAAATTCATTTGAAAGAGTATATTGCTATGGAACAATTGCCCATTACTATTACTGGATTTGAAATTTTAAATGACCTGCACGCTATCGCTTTTATGGTAGTGACAGATGAAAATATGATTCAAACTCGAGACGCATTAAAACCACATCGAGGAGAATTATTTGAATAAAAAAAGGATGTCGAAACATCCTTACTTTCTAATTTGCTACTTCACTAATAAATTTTATGCGCATTAGGCGTAATTCTTCAATATCGTAATCACCATCAAATTCTTTAAGTGCTGCTTCAATATTATCAGATTCAGAATCCATAAAATAATCATGAATTTCTTCTTGTTGATCATCATCTAGCATTTCATCTATCCAATATTTAATATTTAATTTGGTTCCAGAATACACTATCTGTTCCATCTCTTTCAACAAGTCATCCATTTTCATTCCTTTTGCCGACGCAATATCTTCAAGAGAGAGTTTTCTATCTATATTTTGAATGATGTATAATTTGTTGGCAGAATTTGCTCCGGTAGATTTGACCACTAAATCATCAGGTCGGATAATATCGTTATCAACCACATATCTACTAATTAATTCGATGAATTCTTTTCCATATTTTTTTGCCTTTCCTTCGCCTACTCCATGAATATTTATTAACTCATCCATTGTAATTGGATATTTCAAAGCCATATCTTCTAAAGAAGGATCTTGAAAAACCACAAATGGAGGAACTCCTAATTTTTTTGCTACTTTCTTACGTAAGTCTCGTAACATAACCATCATGGCTTCATCAGCGGTTCCAGTTGATTTTGCAGCTGTAACAATTGCATCGTCTTCTGCTTCATTGTATTCATGATCTTCCGACATCATAAATGAAGTTGGATGATCAATATAGATATGTCCCTTTTCAGAAACTTTTAAAATCCCATAGGTTTCTATATCCTTACTTAATAATCCGTCAACTAAAACTTGACGAATTAATGCCATCCAATATCGTTCTTCTTGGTCTTTTCCACAACCAAAGAAACTCTGAGTATCTGTTCGGTGTGCTTTTATAGTTGCGTTGACTCTTCCAATTAAAGTGTAAACTATTTCTTTGGATTTATATAAATGTTTGGTGTCGCGTACCACTTTTAGAAGTTTGACAACATTATCTTTGGCTTCAATTTTGGCTTTAGGATTACGAATATTATCGTCCATATCAGCTCCTTCTCCAGTTTCGCTATCAAATTCTTCTCCAAAATAATGCAATAAGAATTTTCTTCGGGACATTGAAGTTTCGGCATAGGCGACAACTTCTTGGAGCAATGCAAATCCAATTTCTTGTTCAGCAACTGGTTTTCCGGACATGAATTTTTCTAGTTTTTCTACATCCTTATAGGAATAATAGGCTAAACAATGTCCCTCTCCTCCGTCTCTACCCGCTCTACCCGTTTCTTGATAATAACTTTCTAATGATTTAGGAATATCATGATGAATTACAAAACGAACGTCTGGTTTATCTATTCCCATTCCGAATGCAATTGTAGCAACTACTACATCTACATCTTCCATAAGAAACATATCTTGATGTTTAGCTCTAGTTTTAGCATCTAACCCAGCATGATAAGGAACTGCGCTTATTCCATTAACTTGAAGCACTTCCGCAATTGCTTCCACTTTTTTACGGCTCAAACAATAAATAATACCAGATTTCCCCTTGTGTTGTTTGATAAAACGGATAATATCTGATTCAATATTTTTTGTCTTTGTACGTACTTCATAATATAAATTGGGTCTATTAAATGATGCTTTAAAAGTAGTTGCATCGGACATGTCCAAATTTTTGAGAATATCTTCTTGTACTTTAGGAGTTGCAGTTGCTGTCAATCCGATTACAGGAACATCACCTAAATGTTTAATAATAGTCCTTAAATTTCTATATTCAGGTCTAAAATCGTGACCCCATTCTGAAATACAGTGTGCTTCGTCAATAGCGACAAAAGAAATCGGAACACTTTTAAGAAATTCCACATATTCTTCTTTAGTCAGTGATTCAGGGGCTACATATAAAAGCTTAGTAATTCCAGAAATTATATCTTTTTTAACTTGATTAATTTCTGTTTTAGTTAACGACGAATTTAACACATGTGCAATTCCATTTTCTGAAGATAAACTTCTAATCGCATCAACCTGATTTTTCATTAAAGCAATTAAAGGAGAAACTACAATTGCTGTTCCCTCTTGAATTAATGCAGGTAGTTGATAACAAAGTGATTTTCCTCCACCTGTTGGCATAATAACAAAAGTATTTTCCTTAGCTACTATACTTTTAATTACGTGTTCTTGTAACCCTTTAAATTGGTTAAAACCAAAATATTTTTTTAATTCTTTGTGTATGTCAATTTCGTTTGAATTCATTCTTACTTAATAGTATTTTTACATAAATTTGCAACCATAAATATACAACTTTCTTTTATTCATACAAATTTTATACCAAATCTATTTTGATAACTAAAGAAAATATAATTGAATCGGCTAAAAAATCTTTGCTTTCACAAAGCCAATCCATAGCAAAACTTACTGATTTTATTGACCTTAGCTTCGTTGAAGCGGTTCAATTAATTTACAATTCCAAAGGACGATTAATCGTAACTGGAATTGGTAAAAGTGCTATTATTGCCCAAAAAATAGTGGCTACACTAAATTCAACTGGCACCCCCTCTATTTTTTTACATGCTTCGGAGGCAATTCATGGTGATTTAGGTATGGTTCAAGATAACGATATTGTGATTTGTATTTCTAAAAGTGGTAATAGTCCAGAAATAAAAGTTTTAGTTCCACTATTAAAAAGATTCGGCAATAAATTAATTGCTATTACAGGAAATATTACTTCATTTTTAGGAAAAGAAGCTCATTATACTTTAAACACCTTTGTTGAAAGGGAATCTTGCCCAAATAATTTAGCTCCTACAAATAGCACTACTGCACAATTAGTAATGGGTGATGCCATAGCTGTTTGCCTAATGGAAATGAGGAATTTTACTCCAGAAGATTTCGCCAAATATCATCCTGGTGGTGCTTTAGGTAAAAAACTGCTATTAAGAGTTACGGATATGCTAGATACATCGCGCAAGCCTATGGTTGGTCCTGATTCTAGTATTAAAAATGTAATTGTAACCATTTCTGAACAACGTTTGGGTGTGACTGCAGTCATAGAAAATAATAAGGTGGTTGGAATTATTACTGATGGTGACATCAGAAGAATGTTAAACAAAACCGAAACTATTTCTGGACTCACTGCAAAAGATATCATGACAGTTCATCCAAAAATTATTACATCAAATGATATGGTTGTGGATGCCTTAAACAGTATGGAAGATTTTTCTATCACACAATTAGTTGTTGTCGACAATGGCGAATACAAAGGAGTAATTCATTTGCATGATATTTTAAAAGAAGGAATCGTATAATGGCAAAGAAAGAAATGAAGGAAATGTCCTTTATGGATCATCTCGAAGATTTAAGGTGGCTCTTGGTGCGTAGTACAAGTGCAATTATAATTTTAGCTTGTGCTTGTTATTTTATAGATGGTTTTATATTTGATACTATAATTTTTGGCCCAAAAGACCCAAGTTTTGTTACTTATCGATTTTTTTGTGAATTAACTCATTATTTTGGCGTTGATGATAGTTATGCTTGTGCCACTGAATTTAAATTTATCATTCAAAACACGGAAGTTGGCGGGCAATTTTCAATGTATTTATGGACTTTAATTACAGCCGGATTTATTCTTTCCTTTCCTTATATATTATGGCAAATTTGGAAATTTATTAGCCCTGCCTTGTATGAGCACGAGAGAAAACATGCTGGATCCTTCATTGTAATATCATCTCTCTTATTTTTTATTGGCGTTCTTTTTGGGTATTACGTTGTTTTACCGCTTTCCATCAACTTCTTCGGGACGTTTAATGTAAGTAAAAGTATTGTCAATCAATTTACCGTTGATTCTTATGTAAGCATGGTTAAAACATCTTTAGTAGGAAGTGGATTAGTCTTTGAAATGCCTATCATAATTTATTTCCTAGCTAAATTAAATCTTGTAAGCCCAGAATTTTTAAGAAAATATAGGAAATTAGCAATTGTAATCAA
>CAIWKX010000044.1 GCA_903913315.1 uncultured Bacteroidota bacterium
AAATACACAAAAAAATCATTCCGTATACAGTTTGCGGTTTATCTATAAATATTTGCTCAGAATTTAATAGTTAGCCTAAAAATAATACAACAAATTTTAAATAGTTGGATTGAACCTACTGAATTTCAGTTTCAGTTTCAAGTATTAAAATTGCAGCGATTTGGACATACGAATTATCATACAGTTAGACAATCTCATCGTTAATGAGATTACTGGAAGCCCAAAGCAATTGGCTTCTAGACTCTGCATTACCGAGAGAACGGTATATAATTATATTTCATTTATGAAGAAAGCGTTGAATGCTCCAATTGTTTATGATTACCACAGAATGTCTTATGTGTATAACAATGATTGTGAATTTAAATTTATTCATTAAAAAAAAGTGGAGTTCAGAACCCACTTTAAAAAACGAGGCGGAACCGAAAAGCCAAACGAGTAAGAAAACTAAATTATTTATTATGAAAAAAACAATTTTTAAAACAGCAGTAATACTACTTACTGCAATTATGACAATTAGTTGTTCTAAAGATGGGGCAACTGGACCTGTTGGTCCCGCTGGTGCAACAGGAGCAGCTGGTACAAATGGAAATGCTAATGTAATTGGAACAAATACTGTAACAATTTCATCTTGGACATCATATGCAAGCGGCAGTTTATGGAGTGGTGGATTGTCAGCAACAGGAATTACACAATCTATTGTAGATAAGGGAATCGTGAGTGTGTTTATGCAAAATACGACTGGAACTTGGACAGCATTGCCATATACCATTGGAAACACCTCATGGTTTTATGATTTTGGAGTTGGTTTTGTTACTATCAATGAGACAAATACAAATTTAGCTGCAATTGCAAATCCTGGTTCTCAAACTTTTAGAGTAGTAATTATTTCTGCTTCCAACAAAGCTGCCAATCCAAATACCAATTGGAAAGATTACAATCAAGTAAAGGAAGTACTTCATCTTCAAGATTAATTTCTTTTCAAAATTAATGCCTCACTAATCTGAGGCATTTTTTTTACTATTTATTTTACTCCGTATATATTTTACGGAGTGCCATAATAATTTTGACCCATAAATTAAAACTATTATTTATGAAATCAAATTTTGAAAAAGAAACACTTGAAGAAATGCTTACAGAAACTGAATCTTATGTATTCGAAAACCCTATTTCTCAATACACTCCAAACGAACATTTGGGTGTTGAAAAAATTAGTCTAGATGATGACTTCACCCGAATTGACTTTGTGTACATAGCACCAAAGCACTACATCAATGGTGGTTGGATTCAAATGGATTCGGGATGCTTTATTAGGCCTATAGGTTCTGAAGTGCGGTATAAAATGTTGAGCGCCATCAACATGCCAATAGCTCCTGCAAAATATTACTTTAAAAGTAAAGGTCAGGTGCATCATTTTACTTTGCTTTTTTCACCTTTACCAAAGAACATCAAGCAAATTGATATCATTGAAAAATTAAATGAAGGAACCTACTTTAATTTTTTCAGAGTAGCACTTCAACACAACGCACCAACACTAATTAGAATTATAAACGAGAACTAATACAGAATGATGAAAACACAGTTTAATTTTGGTCAAATATATGGAGCTAAAAACAATGAAAAAACAACTGAATTAAGGATGAATGATGAATATGTTGTTGTTATTCAAGAAAAATCAGTAACTACAAATTTAATTCTACTCGCTATCAATTCAAGAAAGAATTTTGCTGAGAAAACCACAAAATTTCATGGAAGTCCAAACGAATACTTTGAAAAAAAGCAAATTAGAGCTATGGACATTTTAATGGATGAAATATGTATCAAAGAAAACTACACAGGAATAATTATCTATGGTGATGCTAAAATGTTTGTTGGTGAAAACAAAATAATACAGTTTACACCTAATGGTAATAATTTAATAGCCAATGTCCAATATGAAATAGAAACTATAAGTGGGAAACGATTAACAGGATTTTTGTATTGCACACACCAACCTAAAAATTTTTATCTATAAAATCATTAATATGAAAACACAATTTAAACTAGGACAAGTAGTTCGATTCAAAAATTACAGACGAAATAAAGACGAGAAAGAAGCCTATTTTGTAGTTGTTCAAGAGGAAGAAGCAACAAAAGAATTGGTGCTTTATACTATCAATACGAACAGAATTTATAAATCAGGAACCACAATTATACCTGATTTTCCAGATGAAGATTTACATATAGTTGACTTAAAACCAAGTGATTTAATAAACCAAGAAATTATGATTAAAGAAAACTTATTTAATGATGTTGTGGTTGGCGTTGCAGTTTATTTTTTTGGAGACAATGATAGTATTCAATTTAATCATATTGGTGATTTATTGGTTTCAAATGTAGAATTTGAATTTAATTCCACGATTAAGCATAGATTAAAAGGGAATTTATACATTGACCTATTAATCCCCCTACAATAACTAATTAAATTTTTAAAATTATATGAAAAACCAAAAAAAAATAGTAAAGTATTACCATTTTGGTGTTATTGCTTCGCTAGTTATGATAGGATTTATCCACATTTACGGATTGCTTTTTAACACCTTTTATGCCCATCCTGAATTGAAAATAATAATAAAAAAGCCATTGATAAGCGGATTGCCTTTTGGAGCTATATTATTGTTAGGATATACAATCAACAAGTTACCAAGAACCAAAAACATATACTTAATTGTAGTTCTAAAAGCTCTTACTTACTACTGGATTGGATTTATTGCAGGATTAATTATTATTGGATTTTTAGAATTATACATTTTTGTTTTTAATGAACCCTATTACTATGCTACTCTAGAAAAAATAATTGGATTTGCATTACTTCTAGGATTGCCATTGTCGGGATTGGTTCGGATTGCTAAAAAGCTAATTGATGATAATAATATTCAAATAATTGAATAATGAAAATAAATTTAAAGGTTGTCAAAAAATTATTGTTTTTTTTTGGAGAAGAAATCTACTCAACAGTTTATTAAAATTAATTAATCTAGTTCTAGTTTTGATTAGGTTTTGATTATTAATTTCATAAATTAGCAAATGATTACCTATTATAACCATCATAAAAAAGTTTTTTTGTAAATAACTATAAAGAAACATATTGTCTTCTATTAAATATTTGTTTCGCTTCCAACCGAAACAATAACTAAATTAATTAATATGAACGAAATTATTTGTCCCAATTGTAAAAAAGCTTTTAAAGTGGATGAAGCAGGATTTGCTGATATAGTAAAACAAGTTCGTGACCACCAGTTTCAGGAAGAACTAGAGAATAGATTACATCTAGCAGAAAAAGAAAAGGAAAATGCTGTGAAACTGGCTGAAGCCAATCTTAAAAATAAATTGCAAGAAGAACTGGCTAATAAAGACAAAGAAATAATAGAGTTAAAGGCTAAAAGTGAAAAAGACCTATCAGAACAACTTGCGAAAAAAGAAACCGAGTTAGCCAGTGCTAAAGCAAAGTTAGACAATGCTGAAACAGAGAAAAAGCTTTCTGTTTCAGAAGCTATCAAGGCAATAGAAAAAGAACGTGATGATTTAGCCAATAGTCTCAGCAATAAAGAAACTGAAAAGCAACTATTGGAAAAATCACTTAAAGAAAAGTTTGATTCTGAACTCAAGACCAAAGATGAAATCATCAAAATGAAAGATGAAGAGATTGCTTTGCGTAAAGACATGAAATTGAAGCTTTCCACCAAAATGATTGGTGAAACTTTAGAACAGCATTGCGAAACTGAATTCAATAAGCTTAGGGCTACTGCTTTTCAAAATGCCTATTTTGAGAAGGACAACAATTCTAGTTCAGGTAGCAAAGGTGATTTCATTTACAAAGAAAATGATGAGCATGGTAATGAGATCATTTCCATCATGTTTGAAATGAAAAATGAATCGGATGCAACCGCTACGAAAAAAAGAAATGAAGACTTCTTTAAAGAATTAGACAAGGATAGAACCGAAAAGAAGTGTGAATATGCTGTCTTGGTCTCCTTATTAGAAGCAGAAAGCGACTATTATAATACTGGCATTGTAGATGTTTCGCACCGATTCCCTAAAATGTATGTGGTACGCCCTCAGTTTTTCATTCCGATTATTACGCTCCTTCGCAACGCTTCGATGAATTCGATGCAATACAAAGCGGAATTGAGTTTAATAAAAAATCAAAACATTGACATCACCAACTTTGAAGACAACATCACAAAATTCAAAGAGGGTTTTGCCAAAAACTATGACTTGGCAAGCAGACAGTTTAAAACTGCCATTGATGAAATAGATAAAACAATGGACCATCTTCAAAAAACAAAAGATGCGCTTCTAGCATCAGTCAACAATTTGCGATTAGCCAACAACAAAGCGGAAGATTTAACTATTAAAAAATTGACTCATAACAATCCTACTATGAGAGCTAAATTTGATGACCTTTAATCCAAATTAATTGAAGATAATGTATTATGAAATTTGGATTTAGAACACCATCAATTAGCAAAAGAATTGCAGCACGAACCTCGGTAAAAAGAATTGTAAAAAATGAATTGGGACTAAAAGCACCTCGTGGCTATGGGTGGATAACTAATCCTAAAAAAGCAATGTATAATAAGGTTTATAATAAAACCACTACTAATTCTGGATGTGTCATTCTTTTATTCATACTAATTTTTTTCATTGTTGGATTAATTTTATGTTTGTAAAATAAATACTAAAGCTCACACCCTCTCTCTAGTTTACCAAACTCATCATCGGGATATAGTCATTTGTTTTTAGGAATTTCGGGATAAGAAAGTAACTCATTCTCTAAAACAGTATCTTCTTCATCTAGAGCAGCACCAGCATTATTATATTTATATGAAAATTAATTAACATCATCTAATATTTTAGACTTATTTAAATTTTGAA
>CAIWKX010000045.1 GCA_903913315.1 uncultured Bacteroidota bacterium
AACGATAGACTATCCACATTATTTTACACCTAATGGGGATGGAATACATGATACATGGAATATTATTGGATTAAAGAATGATTTAAGTGCAAAAATTTATATCTTTGACCGCTACGGAAAACTAATCAAACAAATCAGTCCAGCGGGATTGGGATGGGATGGAACCTATAACGGAAACCTAATGCCATCAACGGATTACTGGTTTACGGTTGATTATAGTGAAGCCGCAGCGTTGAAACAGTTTAAAGCGCATTTCTCATTAAAAAGATAATATAACAATGAAATTTAGACATTTTTTTCTAGTTTTAGTATTATTAATTACTAAACAATCTTATTCCCAAGAAATATTACCGGTTTATTCCGATTATTTGTCAGATAATTATTTTTTATTACATCCATCAATGGCTGGTGCTGCCAATTGTTCTAAATTACGCCTAACTGGTAGACAACAATGGTTTGGTCAAAGTGATGCCCCATCACTTCAAACATTAAGTTTTAATGGAAGAGTTTCCGACCAAGATGGAATAGGGATTATATTATTAAATGATAGAAATGGATATCATTCACAAAAAGGATTTAGAGCAGCTTATGCACATCATATTATGTTTTCACGTGATGACATTGATTTGAATCAATTGTCATTTGGTATTAATGCTGGTTTTGCGCAAAGTATTCTAGATGAAACAGATTTTTTGGTAAATAATCCTGCTTATGATCCGATAATTGATGGAACTATTGTTCAAAAAGCATCTTATTTTAATATGGATATCGGAGCATCATATAATTTTTTAGATTTTTACGCTCATTTTACAGTGAAAAATGTTTTGGCTAGTGCTAGAAGTTTGTATACGGATAAAGAACCTGTAAACTTGAAAAGATTGATTTATAATATGGGATATACGTTTGGAGATTCAGAAAGAATCATGTTTGAACCTTCAATGATGTTTCAACATGTTTTTCAAACCAACGAATCTATTATAGATTTAAATTTAAAAGCATACAAAACACTTGATTTTGGTAAGTTGTGGGGAGGAATATCCTACAGAAGAAGTTTGGATGGTGCAGAATATTATGAAGGAAATTCAATAACAACTCAAAAACTACAATATTTCACTCCAATATTAGGATTAAATTATCAAAACTATATGTTTGCTTATACCTACTCTCATTTGATGGGTAATGTTAATTTTGATAATGCTGGTTTTCATCAAATTACATTAGGTATAAACCTATTTTGTAAACCAGAAAAATATCACTGTAATTGTCCTGCAGTTAATTAATAATACAATCCCGATAGTAATATCGGGATTCTTTTTTTACTATCATTATGATTATAAAATCTGTAAATGGCAAATCGCCAAAAATACCAGAAGATTGTTATGTAGCCGAAAATGCTACAATAGTTGGCAATGTTGAATTTGGGTCACAATGTAGCATATGGTTTAATGCAGTAGTTCGTGGAGATGTGAATTATATCAAAATAGGAAATAAAGTAAATATTCAAGATGGTGCTATTATTCATGCAACCTATCAAAAACATCCTACTACGATTGGGAATAATGTTTCTATAGGTCATAATGCGATTGTTCATGGATGTACACTTCATGACAATGTTCTTATTGGTATGGGAGCAATTGTAATGGATAATTGTGTGATTGAAAGTAACTCAATTGTTGCTGCAGGTTCCGTGGTAACTCAAAATACGACAGTTGAATCTGGAACTATTTATGCGGGTGTTCCTGCTAAAAAAGTAAAAGAAATAAATGCTTCTGATTTTTCTGGAGAGATAGAACGCATTTCTAATAATTACGTTATGTATTCTAGTTGGTATAAACAAGAGGAGTAGTTGAAATAATTTGTCTATATTTTAAGCAAAGCCCTTCCGTGAATTAGGACATCTGGATTAATAAGTATAATACTAAAAACTCCAGTTACAATTAGAAACTTAAGTATGTTATGCAGTTGTAGGTATTGTAGTTTATTATTTGCTTTCCATAACAAAAGTAAGAAGAAAATCAAAATGATTAAACTTATATAAAAATAGATGTCCATATAGCCTACGTCGTAAGTTTCTACAAGAAGGTATGCTGGTATTATTGTGAGAATGGTTAAAATAGTTATGATTTTTTTTGCGAAATCTTCTCCAAATATAATTGGTATTGTTTTATAATCGTTTGCAATATCCCCTTTGATGTTTTCTAAATCTTTTATTATTTCTCGAATCAATATAAGTAAGGATAAGAATGCAGCATGTGCAAAAATCTGTGGATAAATATTCTTATAATATAAAAGGATTGCAAAGAAAGGCAGTACTGCTAATAAAGAAGCAGTTAGATTTCCAATGATAGGGTATCTTTTTAATTTATGGGAATAGAACCAAATCATGAATATATATACTGAAAAGAATAGCACTGCTCTAAGTGACACTAAAAGTGCTAATAATGCGACTACAAAGTTAACTGTAAAATAGATTTGAAGTTTGGTTCGTTGGCTTACTAATCTATCTATTTTAGATTTGTTTGGACGATTGATTAAGTCTTTTTTGCTGTCGTAAAAATTGTTGATAATGTAACCAGAAGCTATGGTTAAAGTAGAAGCCATCACAATAATATAAAGATTAAAATCAAGTAAAATTGTAAGCGCTCTTTTCTCAGGGGAAAATATAAATATGGCCGATAAATATTGAGCTAATGCAATAATCGGAATATTGTAGCCACGAATGACAGAAAACATACTGATAATTTTCATTATAGTAAGTTTGGATTGTCGGCTTAACATAATGGTACGTTATTAGAATTGGTAAACAACTTCTAATTTATAATCTTTTAAAGATATTTTAGCTTTTTCTAAATCTTCAGTAAATCCTAGTATGTAACCACCCCCACCAGAACCACAAAGTTTTAAGTAGTAATCGTTGGTGTCAATTCCTTTTTGCCAAATTCCATGGAATTGTTCTGGAATCATTGGTTTGAAGTTGTTTAAAACAACGGCAGAAAGTTTTTTTGTATTGGAAAACAATGATTTTTTATCACCACCAAGAAAGTTTTCAACACATAAATCAGTATATTTTACAAATTGGTTTTTCAACATCGTACGGAAACCTTGATCTTTCAAGTTTTCCATAAAGATATTTACCATTGGAGCAGTTTCTCCAACAATTCCTGAGTCTAATAAGAAAACGGCACCTTTTCCTTCTGAGCTTTGTGATGGAATTCCAGTAGCTTCAATATTATCTTTGGAATTGATAAGAATAGGAATACTTAAATAGCTGTTTAATGGGTCAAGTCCTGAACTTTTTCCATGGAAAAAAGATTCCATTTGAGAGAAAACAGTTTTTAATTGAAGTAGTTTTTCTCTAGTTAAGTTTTCTAAAACTGTGATTTTATTGTGGGCATATTTGTCGTAAATAGCAGCGACTAATGCTCCACTACTACCCACTCCATATCCTTGTGGGATACTAGAATCAAAATACATTCCTCTTTCCACATCGGCGTTTAAAAGATCTAAATTGAAGGTTACTAATTCAGATTGTTCCCTTTGCAAATGCTCTAAATAGATAACAAAACGTCTTAAACTTTCATTTGATTTTATAGCTTCTTCCGATGGGTTTTTCTCCACTTTTAGAGCTCCATTGTAAAAATTATAGGGAATAGATAAGCCTTTAGAATCTTTGATGATTCCATATTCTCCGAAGAGTAATATTTTTGAGTAAAATAAGGGTCCTTTCATATTCTGATTTGAGGTATTGTTAAATTATAACTTTTGTGCACCAAAACCAATTTTATCACAAATATACTGACCATTTTGACAATAGCCAATTAATTCGTCCTTAATAAATTGTAAAGTTTCAACTCTAACGTTTTCGGGGTACAAAACATGTACATTGGCTCCGGCATCAAGTGTAAAACAAACTGGAATTTTAGTTGCATTTCTAAACTTCCAAATCCTGCTAATGATTTCTAATGTATTAGGTTTCATTAAAATAAAATAAGGTATCGAAGTCATCATCATTGCGTGCAAAGTCAAAGCTTCATTTTCTACAATTTGGATGAATTCGAATAAATTCCCATTCTCTAAAACGAGTTTTATCGCTGATAAATTTTGATGGGCTTGAGAAAATCTTTGTTCAGCAAATGGATGGTTGAGCATTAAGTCATGTCCAATAGTACTTGATACTTGTTTTTCACCTTTATCAACCAATAAAATAGTGTCTTGATAGTTCTTGAAATTTGCATGAATTTCTGATGGAAGTTCAATGCCAAATAAATCAGAGCTTTCAATTATTTCTTTATGGTTGCCCCAAACTACAATGTTTCCTTTTATGCTTCTGCAAGCACTTCCTGAACCCAATCGTGCTAAAAAAGATGCTTTTTGATAAAAGAAATTGTCTGTCATTGTTGGATTCAATTCTTTTTCAAGACTCATGATATTCATCGCTAACGCTGCCATTCCTGAGGCTGAAGAAGCTATTCCTGAACTATGTGGAAAGGTATTTTGTGTGTTAATTGTGAAATGATAGTTTTTTAAATACGGGCAATAGATTTCAATTCGTTCAAAGAATTTCTGAATTTTTGGTTTGAAATCTTCCTTTGGTCTTCCTTCAAAAAGTAAATCAAATGAAAAATTTGAACAGTCTCCTTTTTTTATAAATTCCAAAGTGGTAATTGTTTTACAATGGTTTAATGTAAAACTAATGGAAGGATTGGCAGGAATCTGCTCCGCCTGATCGGTTTTTGAGTTCGGGTGATGTTCTTTTTTGCCCCAATATTTTACTAATGCAATATTACTCGGCGCACTCCATTGAAAACTTCCATCGCTAACCGGAGTTTCACTTTTATTGAAAATAAAATCCTTTTCAGAAACCATAAATTGAAAATTTATACAAAGATACTTTTTTATGAAAGCAATATTAAATGGAATAGTATATTTGTGATAAATATAAACAGAATGCAAAAAATTTTGAGAATTGCGGTAGTCTTAATGACGTGTTTGGTTGTAGGTTACTTATCAGGAATGATGACAAAAGAAAGCATTACCACATGGTATCCAACATTAGTTAAACCATTTTTCAATCCCCCCAATTGGGTCTTTGCACCCATCTGGACTATTCTATATATTATGATGGGAATTGCAGGTGGTTTAGTATGGAATGCAATTGAGACTAATGAGAAAGTAGTAAAAACTGCGTTCAAATATTTTATCATACAATTAGCATTGAATTCGGTATGGTCTTTTATTTTCTTCTATCTACACAATCCGTTTTTGGCATTAGTCGAAATTATTCTTTTGTGGCTACTAATTTTTGAAACATATAATCAATTTAAGTTGATAGATAAAAAAGCAGGGATGTTGATAGTTCCTTATTTGGTTTGGGTGAGTTTTGCCACTTTTTTAAATGCTAGTATTTGGTGGTTGAATAGGTAGTGAAATATTTATTTTTTTTCAACTTATTCCTATTTCAAAAAGACATATTTCAAATCTTTTTAATGCAAAGAGGAACTTCATATATTATCTAAAAAACTATCCTTTATTCCTTTGACATTTGAACATAAAAAAACTACTTTTGCGGGCTTAACAACACAACATAATGAGCACTACAAAAACCATTCAATCTGCTCTAATTTCGGTCTTTGATAAAACCGGTTTAGAGCCTATTGTGAGACGACTTCACAATCAAAAGGCTATCATTTATTCTACTGGAGGAACCGAAGATTTTATTAAAAATCTAGGTATTCCTGTAGTTCCTGTAGAAGACGTCACTTCTTATCCATCTATTTTAGGTGGTCGTGTTAAAACATTACATCCAAAAGTTTTTGGAGGTATCTTAAACCGTCAAGACAATCCAACCGATGTAGAACAAATGGCGGCATTTGATATTCCTCAAATCGATTTGGTGATTGTAGATTTATATCCATTTGAAAAAACAGTTGCTTCAGGAGCAAGTGAAGCTGATGTTATTGAAAAAATTGACATTGGTGGAATTTCTTTAATTCGTGCTGCTGCAAAGAATTTTAAAGACACTGTAATTGTTCCTTCTGTGGAAGAATACGAATTGTTTTTAGGGATGATTACCGAAGGGAATGGTGCTACAACTTTAGAACAGAGAAAATATTTGGCTACTAGAGCCTTTCATGTTTCATCTAATTATGATACAGCGATTTTCAATTATTTCAATACTGAAGATACTTATTATAAAGAAAGTATTGCAAATGGCCAAGTGCTTCGCTATGGTGAAAATCCTCACCAAAAAGGTTTTTTCTTTGGTGATTTTGATGCTATGTTTACTAAATTGCACGGAAAAGAATTGTCATACAACAACCTTTTAGATGTTGATGCGTCAGTTAACTTGATTGCAGAATTCAAAGATAACGAACCAACTTTTGCTATTTTAAAACACAATAATGCTTGTGGATTAGCAACAAGAAAGACTATGAAAGAAGCTTATGTTGCTGCTTTGGCTTGCGATCCAACTTCGGCTTTTGGTGGAGTATTGATGGCTAATGGGCATATTGATACCGCTACAGCAAAAGAAATTAGTTCATTGTTTTGTGAGGTGGTTATTGCACCTAGTTATGATGATGATGCGTTAATTATTCTACAAGAAAAAAAGAACCGAATCATATTGGTAATAAATGATGTACCTTTACCTCAACGTCAAGTAAGAACTTGTTTGAACGGATTGTTGGTACAAGATAAAAATAACATTACAGACACTAAAGAACACTTAAAAAACGTTACTAACACTGCTCCAACCGAACAAGAAGTAGCTGATTTATTATTTGCCTCTAAAATTTGTAAAAATACTAAATCAAATACAATTGTTTTTGCTAAAAATGATACTTTGATAGCTTCAGGAACAGGACAAACATCTAGAGTAGATGCTTTGAAACAAGCAATTGAAAAAGCTGAATCTTTTGGTTTTGATTTACATGGAGCAGTGATGGCAAGCGATGCTTTCTTTCCGTTTCCAGATTGTGTAGAGATTGCACATCATGCAGGAATTACAGCGGTTATTCAGCCCGGTGGTTCCATAAAAGACGAATTGAGTATCAATTATTGCAATGAAAATAAAGTTGCAATGGTATTTACGGGAACTCGTCATTTTAAACATTAATTTTATTATTTTTGTGAGCTTAAAATATTTATAACAAACTAAAACCCTTTTATTAAGTATGGGATTTTTTGATTTCATGACTGAGGATATAGCAATTGACCTTGGTACCGCAAACACGCTAATCATACACAACGATAAAGTTGTCATTGATAGCCCTTCTATTGTTGCCAGAGACAGAGTATCTGGAAAAATCATTGCTGTTGGAAAGGAAGCAAGCATGATGCAAGGTAAAACTCATGAAAACATAAAAACGATACGCCCATTAAAAGACGGAGTAATTGCCGATTTCGATGCCTCCGAAAAGATGATTAGTATGTTTATCAAAAGTATTCCAGCTTTAAAGAAAAAAATGTTCACTCCAGCTTTACGTATGGTGGTTTGTATTCCGTCAGGAATTACAGAAGTAGAGATGCGTGCCGTAAAAGAAAGTTGTGAGCGTGTAAACGGAAAAGAAGTATATTTGATTCATGAGCCAATGGCTGCTGCTATCGGAATTGGAATTGATATTATGCAACCCAAAGGAAATATGATTGTTGATATTGGGGGTGGAACAACAGAAATTGCTGTCATCGCTCTTGGTGGAATTGTTTGTGATAAATCCGTTAAAATTGCAGGTGATGTTTTTACTAATGACATCATTTATTACATGAGAACGCAACACAATCTTTTTGTGGGAGAAACTACAGCTGAGAAAATTAAAATCACGGTAGGGTCAGCCACTGATGCTTTAGATACTCCTCCAGACGATATGTCGGTTCAAGGAAGAGATTTACTTACTGGTAAACCAAAACAAGTAGAAGTTTCTTTTAGAGAAATAGCCAAAGCCTTGGACAAATCCATACAGCGTATTGAAGATGCGGTTATGGAAACTTTATCGCAAACGCCTCCTGAATTAGCGGCTGATATTTATAATACGGGTATTTATTTAGCTGGTGGAGGTTCAATGCTTCGTGGTTTAGATAAACGTATTTCATTAAAAACTGATTTACCCGTATATATTGCAGAAGATCCATTGAAAGCTGTGGTTAGAGGAACAGGTATGGCATTAAAAAACATTCCAAAATTTAGAAGCATCTTAATTAAATAATATTTCAAGAAACAAGTTTCACACTGAATACTGACCTTTGAACTAAAAAGAAATGCAGCAAATATTTAATTTTATATTTAAAAACAGCTATCGTATGCTGTTTTTGCTGCTTATGGTAATATCCTTATTACTTACTATTCAATCCCATTCTTATCATAAAAGTAAAGTCATTAGTTCTGCTAATTTCTTTACAGGTGGCGTCTATCAAATGACCAATAACGTAGAAGGTTATTTTAATCTAAAAGTTCAAAATGAAGAACTGGCAAAAGAAAATGCTCGTTTGAAAAGTTTACTCTTTAATATAAAAGATACTACTAAAGTACCTGATTTAGATGCTATAAAAGCGGGAAAGAAAATCGATATTATCATTTCTAAAGTGATTAAAAACTCTTATAGCAATCAAGTTAACTTTCTTACTTTAAATACGGGATCTAATCAAGGAGTAAAACCCGAAATGGGAGTTATCAATAGTTTAGGAATTGTAGGTGTAGTAGAAAACACTTCGGCAAATTATTGTACTGTTTTGAGTATTTTAAATACAGAGTCTCCAATCAATGCTAAAATAAAAAAATCAAATCATATTGGTTCTTTAACTTGGAATGGTAAAAATACAGGATTCGTTCAATTAACCGATGTTCCTAGATTAGCAACAGTAAAAAAAGGAGATACTATTGTTACTGGAGCTCAATCCACAATATTCCCCGAAAACATTGGTATTGGAACAATAGAAAAAATCTACACTGACAATCAAACCAATTTCTACACTATTGATGTGAAATTGTTTAATGATATGACTAGTTTAGGTCATGTTTATATCATAAAAAACAAAGATAGAGACGAGATTATCAACTTAGAAAAAAAGAGCGAAAAGAATGAATAGTGCTATGTTATTTAATATTGCCCGATTCATTTTGCTGCTTGCGGCACAAGTCATTATATTTAATAATTTCAACTTTTTGGGTTATATCAATCCGTATCCTTATATTTTATTTATTATTCTTTATCCAGTAAATGGAAACAAATACGGTTTATTAGCAGCTAGTTTTTTACTAGGATTAACAATGGATTTCTTTTGTAATTCTGGCGGAGTTCATGCCGCTTCTTGCTTAATGTTGGCTTATTTTAGACCTTCAATATTTAAGTTTTCTTTTGGATTGAGTTATGAATATCAAACAGTACGATTAAATGATGTATTGACTCCGGAGCGTTTTTCATTTATTCTGTTGGCAGTAATAATTCATCATCTCACCTTATTTATATTAGAAGTATTTACTTTTGAATACCTTTGGAATATTATATTAAGAACTTTTGTTAGTACTATATTTACCATTATAATTTGTATCTTAATTATTTACTTAATCAAGCCAAGTAAACGATGAGAAAAGCATTGCTACCCACTATAGTAATTGTCACAGCAAGTTTGTTGATAATAAGGCTTTTTTATTTGCAAGTTATTGATGATTCCTTAAAACTTAAATCTGAAAATAACGCCATTAAAATTAAATATGATTATCCTGAAAGGGGTTATGTATATGATCGATATGGTAAACTTTTGATTGCAAATCAACCATCTTATGACATTATGGTGATTCCTAAAGATGTTAAAGAATTGGATACCACTGAATTTTGTTCCCTATTAGATATTACTAAAGATTTTTTCATCAAAAAGATGGTTAAAGCTAGAGTATATAGTCCAATGTTGCCTTCTGTTTTTCTTCCTCAATTGAATAAGGTTGAATATGCTGCTTTTCAAGAAAAAATTAGAAAGTTCACTGGGTTTTATATTCAAAAGCGTTCTTTAAGAGATTACCAAGTTGATTATGGCGCTAATGTTTTTGGTTTTATCACGCAGGTAAATGAAAATATCGTAAAGAAAAATCCATATTATGTTGGTGGTGACTTAATTGGAAAACAAGGAATCGAAGAAAGTTATGAAACTTATTTGAGAGGACAAAAAGGGGTGAAATATGTTTTAAAAGATAAATTCAACAGAGAAATTGGTTCTTATAAAGAAGGAAAATACGATACTATTTCCAAACAAGGAGATGATTTAACCTTGACTATTGACGGTGATTTACAGAAATATGGAGAAGAATTAATGGTCAATAAATGGGGAGGAATTGTAGCAATTGAACCTAAAACGGGTGAAATTCTAGCATTGGTTAGTGCTCCAGATTTTGACCCTGCTTTATTAGTAGGAAGAAGACGTTCTAAAAACTATACATTACTGCATAATGACTCTATTGCAAAACCTTTATATGATAGAGGGCTTTTGGCAGAATATCCTCCTGGGTCACCCTTCAAAATATTAACCGCTTTGGTAGCACTTCAAGAAGGAGTAATTGATGAAAATACTACTTTTTATTGCAATCATGGATTCAGTTATGCACGAGGCAGATTTATGAAATGTCACTGTCATGGAGGTGCCATGCAATTGCATAATGGTATTTATGAATCGTGTAACACCTATTTTTCTAATGTTTATATTAGAACCATCAATAAATATAACAACCATCCTTATGCAGTTGATGTTTGGGCCAATCATATAAAAAGTTTTGGACTTGGAACTTTTATGGGATATGATTTACCTATTGGAAAAAAAGGTAAAATTCCAACTTCCAAAACCTATAAAAAAGTATATGCTGGATGGAATTGGGACGGGAAAACTATAGTTTCTAATGCTATTGGTCAAGGAGAGGTTTTAACAACTCCTATTCAGCTAGCTAATTTGATGGCAGCAGTTGCTAATAGAGGATATTATTATACACCCCATATCGTTAAGAAAATAAAAGGAGAAATTTTAGACAAAAAGTTTAGAACTAAACATGTTACTACTATCGACAAAAAATATTTTGAACCTGTAATTAGTGGAATGTTTGATGTGTATAATAAAGGAACTGCTTTTGGATTGGGAGTAGCAGGAATAGATATTTGTGGTAAAACTGGAACTGCAGAAAACTATTTGAAAGTAAATGGCAAACGGATAAAACTCCAAGATCACTCTATTTTTGTTGCCTTCGCACCCAAAGATGATCCTAAAATTGCCATTGCAGTTTTTGTTGAAAATGGGTATTGGGGAAAACGATGGGCAGGACCAATTACTACCCTGATGATTGAAAAATACTTGAGAAGAAAAATCACTAAAACAGACTTTGAAAAAAGAATGTTAGAAGGAAGTTTGAAAGATCAATATAGCAAATTATATCCAAGTAAACATCAAGATAGTCTTTCGTTGATTAATTCTAGGTTTAAAGATAGTATTACCAAAGTAAGAGCGTCTAGAGATTCTATTACTATAAAAGACAAAAAAGAGGTAAAATTTGACTCTGTAAAAAACAAATTGAAAACCAAATGAGACACCAAAGTATAAAGAACAATATCGACTGGATAAGCGTGGTCATCTTTATTAGTTTGGTAATAATGGGATGGCTTAATATCTATTCCTCTTCATTGTCATCAGTTACGGGTGATACCTCTATTTTTGATTTGTCTCAGTTTTACGGAAAACAATTATTGTATATTGGATTGGCCTTTCCATTAATTTTGATGATATTATTTGTGGAAGGGAAGTTCTATGAAAAATATTCTTCCGTTATCTATACTGTTTCTATGTTATCTATTGCAGGTTTGTTTGTTTTTGGAAAATCTGTCAAAGGGCAAGCCAACTGGTATTCTTTTGGATCTTTTGGAATTCAACCCTCAGAATTTGCCAAAGCTGCCACAGCATTAGCATTAGCAAAATATTTATCAGATGTTCAAGTAAATTTAAAGAATTTGAATCATCAAATGATTGCAATGGCAATTGTTTTTTTTCCAGCTTTATTGATTGGTATTCACGACCCAGGGAGTGCTTTAGTGTATGCTATTTTCTTTGTGGTACTTTATCGTGAAGGATTGCCAGGATGGTACTTAATGACAGGTTTTATTGCCATAATTTTGTTTGTTTTAATGTTAATCACCAATAATCCTTTTATTGTAATCGGTATTGCATTTCTAGTTTTGGCTATTAATTATTACCGAAGTCGATTGATTGATAGAAACCTTATTGCCAGTGGTATTGTATTGGTTATTATTGCGCTTTTCTCTTTTTCTGTGAGCTTTGTTTTTAATAATATTTTTAAGCAACACCATAGAGATCGTTTTAATATTTTACTTGGGAAACAAGTCGATATGAAAGGAATTGGATACAACATCCATCAATCCGAAATTGCTATTGGATCTGGAGGTTGGATTGGAAAAGGCTATCTGGAAGGAACACAAACCAAAGGAGGTTTTGTACCTGAACAACATACAGATTATATTTTTACAACAGTAGGAGAGGAGTGGGGATTTTTAGGTTCATTAGTGGTGATTGGGTTATTTGTAGCTTTATTTCTCCGGATTATTTATTTAGCCGAAAGGCAGAAAACAAAGTTTAGTAGGGTGTATGGCTATTGTGTAGCAGGAATCCTTTTTACGCACTTTTTTATCAATATTGCTATGGTGGCAGGAGTTTTTCCAACGGTTGGAATTCCGTTGCCGTTCTTTTCTTATGGAGGTTCTGGACTATGGGGATTTACAATATTGTTATTTATTTTCTTAAAAATGGATGCAAATAAAATCAATGAATGGTAGGATTGACTACTTACTTTTATCTTAGGTATATAATCAAACCATAATGACGTGTTATGGTTTTTTTTTAAACCAAATGGAAGTTACAGATTGCTAATAATGAATAAAAATACAAAAGTTGCAAAAGCATTTAATAGCACTGCAGTTCATTTTGACGCAGGTGAAATCGCAATTGTATTTTAGATTTTTTTGTTATTAGAAACTAATAAAAATGTCTAGTTTCTTTTGACTGCGTGATTATTGATTAAATGTGATACTACCGTTTTATTTTATCAAAAAGTAAATCGTTTAAATCAATCTCATACTCAATTGTTCGGATAAAATTTTGATTATTTTAGCTTTTATAATTGTATGTAAAAATATTGTTTCAATTACTTTTACTCTTTTGCGTAATATTTTTTTGCAGTTTTTAATCTCTCCTTTTTCTCTAAAAAAAATTAAATCTAAATTTGAAACTAATTCAAGAACCCTTTTTTTAGGAATAGGATAGTGGTTATCCTATTTTGAATGAAAAATAAATCATTACCATTTTTTCTCTAAATAAGTACTTTTACAATAATCAATTTGTCTATTTGAGTTGAATTCAATTTTTTCTCTTAATTTTTTTTCTCTCCATTGCGGAAGCTATAAATCCATTTAACTAAATTATTTTTATTGTTCAAAATAATTCCAATACTATCATCTTTTATTTGTGCAATAGGATTGTATAATTTTTCTTTGTTTTTGTTTTTACCAGATGATATAAATATTAATGTGGGTAAAATGATTATTGATTTTGACATTATTTTTATTATTTCAATCCTCCACATTATTGTAGCTGCCATTGCACCATTTTTTTGCGCACTAGAAAGGATTTTTTGCGCACTAAAAAGGATTTTTTGCGCACTAGAAAACATTGTTTGCGCACTAAAAAGGAAGTTTACCGCACTAAAAAGGAAGTTTACATGTCAAGAAAAAATCCTTTTTAGTGCAATTATTTATTTTTTTAGGAAGAAAAAATCCTTTTTGACCAAGAAAAAATGTTTTTTGACCAAGAAAAAATGTTTTCTAGTGCGCAAACAATGTTTTCTAGTGCGCAAACAATGTTTTTGTACCTCAAAAAATTAATTTCTCATACTGAAAAAAAGATCTCGAGTAGTCAAAACTATTTTTGTAGGACAGCAATCTGATTTTATAATTGTAATTGTTTTAGAACGTCGTGGTGTTCAAATATAAAAAGTGTTATTGCTCAATAAAATGCTACGGTTTGTTATTTTGACTTGAAATTTGTAGTAATCAAATGTTCAAAAAAAAAGTAGAATACGAGGCTTTTTTAGTGATTCTATTTTTTTTTGATAAAGATGACGCATTTTTATACCCCTTATGAATACTGACTTTTTTTATTGATATAAAAATATTTTCTTAAACTGTCTTATTTAAATAATTGAAATTCAATTTTTTGACGCAAAACATCAGGTAAAAGTCAACACCTTAAGAAAGTAGTGCTATCATTCGAATTGCATTATGCTAATCGCGATTATCCTTAACGTAGCAGTAATTAAGTTTGTCGGATAATTTCATATATTTGACAAAATTAATAACATCTATCTACCCGTTGGATGAAAATGAAAAGCCTAATTGATGATCAAAAAAATAAATAAGACATCTTATTTCTATATTGCCACAGGATTGATTATTAGTTTATTTTCAATTGTTTCGCAGAACAAGCAGGTTTTAAATTTTGATGATATTTATTATGTTACTTCTGGAAATGATTTGGCACTGTATGTTTTTTTAATTTTTTTGGTATTTGGAACCCTCTTTTTAGTGATTGAAAAACACTTAAGTTTTAGAATAACAGTTTTTCAATATCTTACGTTTACAATTCCTTTTCTCTATTTTATATTTTCAGATTGTATTATTAACAATATTCCTGGAAATTACCTTATCAATCCGATAGCCAATAAATTGATTAATATTTATATTCCAGTAGGTTTACTTGTTTGTTTCTATCTTAGTATTATTCTTTTTATTGCATTTTTTGTTTACTCTTTTTTTGAAGTGTTCCAAAGGAAGAAATGTTAAAATAGAATAGGGTGTGCGATGACTATTCCTACTTATAATAATCTCTTGCTTGGTTTGAAATCAATAGTGGAAAATTGATAAGAAAGCAACAAACAAAAACAACATTTAAGAATAGAAATACATTATTACTCATGAAACATCTATTATTTATAGCAACGATGTTGCTGACATTTGGGTGGGTTACTGCTCAGACAAAAATTTATACTGCCGAAGGGAATTATAAAGGAAAATTAAAATATATAATTGAGGGAGAAAAAATTTATTATGCCGAAGGAAATTATAAAGGGAAACTTGCTTTTTTAAGTGAAGGGGATAAATTATTTTATGCTGAAGGGAATTACAAAGGAAAATTAGCAACAATCTTTGAAGGGGATAAGATTTTTAATGCTGCGGGGAATTATAAGGGCAACCTCTATATGGTGTTGGAAGGAGATAAAGCCTATTATGCAGAAGGAAACTACAAAGGGAAACTTTTATTTATAAAAGAAGGCGATAAAATTTATTATGCCGAGGGCAATTATAAAGGCAAACTTGCTGCTATAATTGAAGGCGGACTTTCGCGGGCTATTGTATTTGTGTTGCTTAACAATTAAAATAAACTAGATAGAAATTCCTTATTATAGTCATTTTATATAAAAAAACAAAAAAAATCCCTTTTCAGTTTTGTCTGAAAAGAGATTTTTATAGTATAGCAACTTGTGTTATGCTTTTTTCTTTTTTTCTGCTTTGGTTGGAGCAGGTTTTGGGTCGGCGACATAATTTTTTACAATTGCATTTGCGCTTTCAATCCATTTAGAAGGTCCTCCGGCCACATAACCAGTGCTTCCTAATTTTTCTAAATTGATTTTACCATCCTCTTTAACAGAAGGTTTTACAAACCAAACCGTTGGATAACCTTGCACTTCAAACATTTGTTGCAATTGTCCATTTTGCTGTTTTATTTCATCCGATTGTGGTGTTTTTCTTGGGTAATCAAGTTCAACCAAAATAGCATGATCTTTTACCCAAGCTGTAAATTCGGGTGTTTTAAAAACTTCATTTTGCAAACGAATGCACCAACCACACCAATCGCTTCCAGTAAAAAATAAAAACAATGGTTTTTGCTCTTGTCTTGACGCTTCAACGGCTTTACTCATGTCAGTATACCATGTTTGTCCTTCTTGTGCTTGTGCTGCCATTCCAGAAACCACTAGCATTACTATAAATAGTATCTTTTTCATTTATTTAAATTTTATGTTGTATTCCGTTTTCAAAAATAATGCCGAAATTTAAGTAAATTATTTTACTTCTTGCATTAGTTTTTTTACTAATGGTGAAATTACTATTAAAAGGACTCCTGCAATTAAGGCATAAAGACCAAGTTGTTTGTAACCTTCTGTGTAGGTCATTAGTATATCATAATTTGTTGCGCCAACTTTTGCTTCAGAAAGTGATGCTCCTATTAAACCCGCAACATATTGCCCATAAGCACTTGCAAGAAACCACATTCCCATCATCATTCCTTGAAGATTTTTGGTAGAAAGTTTTGTCATAATTGACAAACCAATTGGTGACAAACACATTTCGCCAAGTGTAATTACTAATAATGCTAAAGTAAAAATATTTAAAGATGTAATTCCTTGTGCATTTGCGAAAAATTTGGTTGCAAAAATCACATAATATCCTAATCCTAATAGGATAAATCCTAATCCAAACTTGATAAGTGTGTTTGGCTCAAATTTTATAGAATTTAACCAAATCCATAATAAGCCAATAGGAACCGCAACCAAAAGTATAAAAAATGCACCTCCAGAATTGTTTACACCATTTGCATCTAAGTTCATTCCCAAAAGATTTTTATCTAAATTCTCGGCAGCAAAAATGCTTAAAGACCCTCCACTTTGCTCATAAATTCCCCAAAAAATGATTGAGAAAAGAATAAATACTAAAGCAGCCCACAATTTTTTTCTTTCAGCTGGAGTAACTTTAGTCATTTCATAGAAAAGATAAAGCAACGTTAAAGGACCAATTGTCCACATAAAATAGTCAGTATATTCTGTTTTAGAAACCATTATTTTAATAATTGGAATTAACAAAATTGTTCCAGCATAAACTGAATATTCCATCCATTTTGCTATAGGTTTTGACTTAACTTCAGCCAATGGATGACCAGGTTGCAAACCAATTGTTCCAAGAGATCTTTGTGTAAATATAAAATTCACAAGACTGATTATCATTACTATTGCAGCTAGTCCAAATGCTACATTCCAACGTTTATCTTCTGGAATTAAATTAGCAAACATTTCTCCTTTTCCGATAGCAATACATAAATATCCACCTAAAAGTGCGCCAAGATTAATGCCTGCATAAAACAATGAAAATCCAGCATCCGTTCTAGAATCTCCAGCTTTATAAAGTTTTCCAACCATTGTTGAAATATTTGGTTTGAAAAAACCTGTGCCAATTATGGTAAACGAAATTCCTAAAAAGAAATATTGATGAGGGTCGGTTGCAAGAATTGCACTACCAGTTATCATCAATAAACCACCCCAAAAAAGTGATTTTCTAAAACCCAATATCTTATCTGCAAAAAGCCCTCCGATAAAAGTAAATGCATATACAAAAGCTTGAGTTGCGCCGTATTGCAAATTGGCATCCGTTTTATGAAAGTTTAATTGAGAAATCATAAAAAAAACCAACATCCCTCTCATTCCGTAAAAACAAAATCGTTCCCACATTTCTGAAAAGAAAAGACTCCAAATTTGTTTTGGATATTTTCCTTCAAAATCTTGAATTTGCTCTATTGTTAAGTCTTTGCTCATATTTATTTAATTTAAAAAAACAAACCTACAAGAATTCTTGTAGGTTTGAAAGATATAAAATATTTTTTAAAACAGATTATCTATTTTCTATTTCTAAATCTACACTTTCTACATGTTCGTTGTGCATTCTTTTTTCTAACCAAGAGCTCAACACAAACAAAATGACAGCAGCAGTTCCTGACATTATAATAAACAAGATGAAAAACTCATATAAATTGGTAATTTGAAATCCTATAAATGAAGTAGCTCCACCTTTACCATCTTCTCCACCTGGAATTAAGGCGCTTAATGTTCCAGCAAATTTATTGGCAGCAGCATTAGCCAAAAACCAAGTTCCCATCATCAATGAAGATAATCGTAAAGGAGCTAATTTTGACACCATTGACAAACCAATTGGTGATAAACATAATTCACCAATAGTATGAATTACATATAAACCAATTAACCACCACATTGATACTTTTTCTCCAATTCCCAATCCTTTAACAGCAATGGCGATGACAACATATCCCATTGCTACTAATCCTAAACCTATTGCCATTTTCTTTGGAGAGGATGGTTCTAATTTTCTTGCATATAAGAAGCCCCAAACTATAGTCATAATTGGCGCCAAAGAAATAACTGCTAAAGGGTTTACAGATTGAAAGTAAGAAGCAGGCATTTCCCAACCAAAAATTGTTCTTTCTGTTTGTCTTTTTGCAAATAATGTTAATGAAGCTCCAGCTTGTTCAAACGCACCCCAAAAGAAAATCACGAAGAAAGCAAGTATAAAAATCACCGTAATTCTCTGTGTTTCAATTTTCGATAAACTCTTATCACTGAAAATTAATACCGGCATAGCAACCATTGCGCCGTAAATGAAATAACTAATAATATCTACATCACTTTTGAACATTTGTTTGAAGTTCAACATAAAAAAGATAATGGCAATTGAACCAATAATCATCCCAATACTTTTAGGATCTAATTTTTTTACTGGTAAACCAATATGTTTACCTTCTTCTGAAACAAGAAATTTTTTCTGTCCAAAAACAAAAGCCACTAAACCTAATAACATTCCAATACAAGCTGCTAAAAATCCCCATTTGTATGCCATAGACCCACAAATTAAAGGTGAAAAGAATGCTCCAAGATTAATCCCCATATAGAAAATTGTAAAGGCACTATCAATTCTTCTGTCATTTGCAGGATATAATTGTCCAACCATTGTTGAAATATTGGGTTTGAAGAAACCATTTCCAATAATGATTACTGTTAATCCCATCCACATAATAGAAACACCACCATGTGCTCCTGCGGAAGCGCTTAAGAACATTAAAAATTGTCCTAATGCCATTAATAATCCTCCAATTACAATACTTCTTCTGTTTCCTAAAAATTTATCGCATAAATAACCTCCTAAAAGAGGAGTTAGATATACTAATCCTGTATAACTTCCATAAATTTGAGACGCATCTGCATCATTCATTGATAATCCCACTAATTTATCAGTCATAAATAGGATAAAGATGGCTCTCATTCCATAATAACTGAATCGTTCCCACATTTCTGTGAAGAAAAGGAAATATAGTCCTTTAGGATGTCCTGTTTTTATTTTCTCACTCATTTTAAATTGTTTTAGTTTGTATTTAGTTTGTTTATAGTTTCTCTTTAATAAAATTGGTCATTTTGTTAAACAACTGAATTCTGGTTTTACCACCATATATTCCGTGGTTTTTATCTGGATAAACCGCCCAATCAAATTGTTTATTGGCTTGAACTAATGCTTCTATAAATTGCATTGAGTTTTGAAAATGTACATTATCATCAGCCGTTCCATGAATCAAAAGGAAATTACCTTTTAATTTACTAGCAAAATTTATTGGCGAATTATTATCATATCCATTGGCATTTTCTTGTGGTGTCTGCATATAACGCTCGGTGTAAATGCTATCATAGAATCTCCAATTGGTAACAGGTGCAACGGCAATAGCCATTTTAAATACATCGGCCCCTTTTAAAATACAATTACTTGCCATAAATCCGCCAAATGACCAGCCAAATATACCAATTCTAGTTTTATCTACATAACTATAATTCCCGATTACTTTAGCGGCATCAATTTGATCTTCTACTTCATATTTTCCTAATTCTTTTTGTGTCAATTTTTTGAAAGCAGCTCCTTTAAAACCTGTTCCTCTCCCATCCACACAAACAGTGATGTATCCTTGTTGCGATAACATCATAAACCAATAATCATTAGTATCTAACCAATCTTTAGCTACTTGTTGAGAACCTGGTCCAGAATATTGATACATAAATACTGGGTATTTTTTAGTAGCATCAAAATCTTTTGGTTTAATCATCCAAGCGTTCAATTTGTTTCCTTTTTCAGTAGTCAATTCAAAGAATTCTTTGATTGGTAAATTGTACTTTTTTAATTTATCTACTAATTCAGTATTGTCAACAATTGCCTGAATTTGCTTTCCGTCTTTTGAAGCATTTAAAGTATAAGTAGGAGGGACTGTCGGACAAGAATAGGTATTAATAAAATAATCGTAATTTGGACTGAAAGTTGCCGAATTCGTGCCTACTTGTTGCGATAGTTTTATTTTGTTTTTTCCGTCTAAACTAATTTTATAAACATCTCTAACAGTGGAACCATTTTCAGTTGATTGATAGTAAACTGTTTTCGTTTTCTCGTCAAAACCATAATAGGAAGTTACTTCCCAATTACCTTTTGTGACTTGGTTTTTTAACTTCCCTGTTTTATCATATAAATAAATATGGTTGTAACCATCTTTTTCAGAAGTCCAGATATAACTATTGTCTTTCAAAAAAGTTAAGTTATCGGTTACATCAATATAAGCAGCATCTTTTTCATTCATGACTACTTTTGCTACGCCAGAAGTTCCATCTACAAAAATCAAATCTAAATTGTCTTGGTGACGGTTCAATAATTGTGCACAAAGTACATTGGCATCGTTTGTCCATTTCATTCTAGCAATATAAAAATCAGAATAATTACCTAAACGAATTGCCTTTGAAGTAGCACCCACGACATCATAAACGAACAAAGAAGCCACAGCATTTTTTTCTCCAGCTTTAGGATATTTAAATGTTTCAACGGTTGGATATAAATCTTGATGATAAATATTCATAGAAAATTCAGGTACTTCACTTTCATCAAAACGGATGTAGGCTAACTTTTTACTATCAGCACTCCAATCAAAAGCTCTTACAAAAGCAAACTCTTCTTCATATACCCAATCCGTGATTCCGTTGATGATGGCGTTTTTCTTTCCGTCAGTAGTAACTTGAGTAGTTTTTTTGGAAGTTAAATCATAAACATACAGGTTGTTTGTTTTAGCATAAGCAATTTTAGTTCCATCAGGAGAGAAGGTTGGCTCTTGAACTTGTTCAAATAATTTGGTTGTTTGTTTGGTTACGGTATTATACAAATAATAATCAGCAGTAAAAGAATGACGAAAAATTTGATTGGTTTTATTTGCAATCAAAATCTGTTTTTCATCTTTACTGAAGGTATAACTATCAATTCCTTCTGATAAGGAAGCAATGTTTTTAGTATCAATTAAAGTAGCAACTTTTTTAAGAGTAGCATAATCATATAAATCAATTTGTTGACTTCTGCTGGTTCTATCAGAGTTTAAAACGGTATATTGATTGGTGTTTTTTAAGGCTTGAAGTTCATCCATTCCTTTAGCTCGGAATGCTCCAGTATAGATATCTTCAATTGTTATTTTTTGTTGTGCAACTACTGAAAAAGTAGTGAGTAGTAACAATGTAATAAATTTTATTGACTTCATTTTTTTAGTAATTAAATAAGAGCTCAATTTTAGTGAAAAATTTGCAAATAATAGCCGTTTATTGTTAGAAATAATATTTTGTATGGGGAATGAAAATTAGATTAAGTACTAGAAACGATAGAAGGAAATAAAAAAACCGTCTCAATTTTAATTTTGAGACGGTTTTCTTTTACTATATTTAATAAATGAAGTAATAAAAAATAAACCCGTTATGGCTCCAATTGAATTGGCAACGGCATCCATCACTTCTGGAGTTCGTGTTTTTGTAAAACCTTGACAAATCTCCATTAAGATTCCATATCCTATGGCAGACAGCACAACGATTAAATTTGTTTTTTTAGAAATATGTATTCCTTTTGTAACTAAAAACCAAAGTACGACAAAAACAAAGTAGAATGTAAAATGTACATATTTGTCTTTGTTAGGTATTTTAATCGTACTTCCAATATTCCCTAAGCTAATTAAACTTAAAACTGTAATCATTACAGTCCAAAGAATAGCCAATAGAAGATATGTTTTTTTATTAAGCACCTATTAAATTTCCGTAAGCTTCATGGCTCAATAATTCATCCCATTGAGAAAGATCAGACACTTTTACTTTTACCATCCAACCTTTACCATAAGGATCAGAGTTAACGGTTTCTGGGTTGCGTTCTAAATCTTCATTAAACTCGATGATTTCTCCGGACATTGGTAAGAATAAATCGGATACAGTTTTTACTGCTTCAACGGTTCCGAAAACTTCATCTTTATCTAAAGTTTGGTCTAAAGTTTCTACTTCAACATAAACGATATCTCCAAGTTCGCTTTGTGCAAAATCTGTAATTCCGATTGTAGCTATTTCCCCGTCAATTGAAACCCATTCGTGGTCTTTAGTGTATTTTAAATTAGTTGGTATATTCATTTGTTTGTGTGTTTTAAATTCGGGTCAAATGTATTGTTTATTCTTAAATCTATAAAAGGATTCTATTATAATTTTCATTAATTTCCAAAGCGATATCGCAATGTAAATCCACCTTGAATATTTGTCATTGGAAATGATGTAGAAATTACAGCTTTGGAGAAAGAATGATTATAATATAGAATAATCGTTAAGTTCTTACTTAAGGCATAATCAGCAGATAATTTACCTGTATAAATGTTTTGACCTCCGCCTAATTGGTTGTTATCATAATCTAAATAACGAACTATAGTTTTGTTATTACGATAAGAGAAATCAATTTTTAAGTTAATATCACTTTTAATGATTCCAGTAGGACTATCAGCTAGTTTACTAGAAAAAATTACGTCTTTAAATCGATATCCGGTTCCAATTACATACTCAATTCCTTTTACTTCTGTCAGTAAATTATTGTCAAAACTTAATGACAATGCTCTATCTTTTTTAATTTCAGCAAGAAGTTTGAAAGAGCTTTTTGTTTCTAAATCTATCTTAATTAATGGATTAAATTGTTCCACTAGATTGACATTTCCTATAATAGTTTGGCTATAAAAATTTCCATTAAGAGGATTAATTTCATTGGCATGTTGATTATAATCTAAATTAGAACGGAATGAGTTGATCGTATAAGAAGCCATATAGGCGTGTTGTATAGAGAAACGCTTAAATTTATCTTTAAAAAATTGATAACGCATCAATCCTGTATATTTTACATTCCAGTTTGGAATAGGAATATTTCTAAAAAGCCCTAATGAAACACTTGAAGCACTAGTGCCCGTGTAGGCTGACAAAAATGCAGGTAATAATACTTCTTGTTTGTCTTTACCAAAACCAGTTGGAAATCCGTCAGCATCTAATGAATAGTGAGCACCATTATAATAATTTTGAGCCAATCTATTTGCAATAGTTAACCTATTATTTCTAAAATCGTCAAAAGCAGAAGAACTAAATTCATCGCTATGTTTAAAGGCCGTTGAAATTAATAGGGTTGAAATGGCAAAGTTACCCGTGTCATAAGGGGATAAAGAATTATATTGCCCATTAGTTACATTATATTGTTCAGAATAATTATCCGCATAAGTTCTTTTACCATTTAAATCAATTTTAAAATCTGGAAATAATTCCATATTGGCTGTAAAATCTAGAGTTCTGGTGATGGTATGTAAATAATTTTGATTAAAATCAGGATAATTCGTTAACCATCCTCTCTCAGCTGCCGCAAAACGGATATCATCTTGCGCACCGAAACCAAAACCAAGTGATGGTTTTGCACTTCCAAAAAATCCAACACTAGGTAGGAATCCAGGTAAAGAGGTGCCTTCGTTTTGAGTATAATTTAATTGAAGATTTTTAAGACTGGTAACAATACCAATCAACCCGTTTAAAAATGGATTAACATCTTTTATAGGTGCTGCTTTTTCACTGTTGATTTTCTCGCCAGGTTTAGGTGGACCCACTGGAGCAGTTTTTGCTGGTTTTTTAGTTTTGGAAAGTCCAATATATTTGTAAAAAGCGTCCATATTCAATTGAGTATTCAATTTATGAGCACCCGAATTTTGAATGGAGTTTCCTAAGTTATATGTAATACCATCATCTCCAACGGCAGAAGATAAAGCAGTTGATGCACGTTGCCAACTATATGTTCCAATATAAGTATAGTTAGATTTAACAAAACTCAAAAAGGGAAGTTTATTGATAGGTAATTCATAATTTACAGTAATCTGCTGATTGTGCTGATTTGGGATTCCTGGATTCCAATAGTCTGTCCAAATAGTATAAGTGTTATCAGGGACATTGTTTTCATTCATGTAATTTTTAACAATGTTATTTGAAGTTGCATTAAAGTTAATTTTTAAAGCTTTAGTTAGATTATAATTGAATCCATATTGATAATTGAACAAGAAGTTTCGCTGGTATAAAGCATCTAATCCTATACCTTCCACATCAATCAATCTGAATTGCTGTCTATTAAACTGTCTTGAAATATTTGAACTAAAAGTGACATTGGTAGGAACATAGTTAAAATTAAAGTCACTTAACAATTTCCAATAACTACTTTTCTTAAATCTTTTTACTTGTTTAAAAGGTTCAATAGGTTTCGCCTTAAAAGCAAATGCATAATCAGCTGTTGTGGTTACTTTTTGATCAATATAATTTTCAAGTTCATAGTTATGTTTATCTACTTGATTATAAGTGCAAGATAACGTTAGATTTTCAAGGTCATAAAAATGAGGTATAGCTTTTTCAGCTCTTTGTTTTTTCATTCCTATGAAATTAATACTTTTTCTTTTTGTATAATCGATCGCTCTATCTTTTAAATTTTTCTTTGATGCGGCATCTGTAGTTTCATTAATCAATTGTTTTAATTCAATATCTTGATTAAATGGATCATATTTAGGGGTAATAAATTCTTCTCCCACGCTATAATTGAAAGGTAAATTAACTCCCCATTTTTTAGGTAATAATTTACCTAAACTCATATTGGAAACAATATTGTATTGTAAATCGTCTTCCATGCTCCTCTGCTGAGGTCCCTGCTCTAAAGTCCCAAATCCAATAGTACTCATTTTTCCAGTAGCTGAAACCGTTGCGAAATCGGCAAAATTTCCATCCATATTAGCCACAGCAGCCATCCCTCCTGAATTATCCATTTCAGAAAGTCGCAATTCATCAAACCAAGCTTCACCTTTTAATCTTCTTGGCATCAAAGGGTGTTGAGGTGTATTTAATACATTGGTTTGATTTTTTAAACCAAGCATTAAAGTTCTTACTAGTCCGAAATTAGGATTTCCTCTTATCCCAAATCGAAGTTTATTTACTTTATTTATAGCAGTTGGATCTAAATCTTCCTCATTCATCCAAAAAATTTCCCCAGGAGAAGTGTAAACATGGCTCATTGCCAAAACTTTTAATTTAGTTAAAAGTGCTAAAGAAATATCCATTTGATTGGCATCAGGCCAAACACCATTTGGAGTATTATTTCCATATTGAGTAGTCTTTAAAGGAATTTCAACTTGATAGAAATTGTCAACAAAATCACCTCCAAAACGCATAAAGGCTACCATTTCATTATCTTGTAATGGATTGTTGTCAACGGGTGGAGCTAAAGCTTCTGCGTGTAAAAACATTCTCAATTTTTTGTATTGGCGCATGTCTATACTTTCGTTTTTGAATACAGCTCGTGAATCTCCTGGTTCTAAACCATAATCGGTCAAGGTACCAACTCTAATAGATAATGATTGTTCGTTTTGAGGAATTAGAGTATTATTATTATATAGTTGTTCTAAAGTTACTCCAGGAGGTAGTACATAATTAATTGGGGATCTACTTCCGTTTTCTTGAATATTTACCGCAAATGAATCATAGTCTGTATTATCATCTGTTGGATCAGTATCATTAGGGTCAAGAGTTAAATTGTATTTAATCCAATCACCGCGTACTAAATCTAAAGAACCAAAACGAACCGTCATTTGATCAGAAAATTTAGTCATAAACATTCTCATAAAACTTATTGAACGGAAATCGGAAATTCCACCAATAATATTATTTGGTTGGTTGATTGGAATTTTAAATTGAATCCATCTAGCATTTGTAGTTGATCCATTCGGAAGGGTTACTTGTGTTGGCAAAATGCTAGTAATATAATTATTGCCAACACTAGCTAAATCGGCAGGGCTAACTTTAATGCTATATTCATAATATGCATTAATAGTACTCATTGTGTTATCTCTATTAATATCTTCAACATCGGGAATTGTAGTGGATCCTCTATTGGTATCAGATACATTAATAGGTGAATTTCCTTCTGTTCCATTATAGTTTTTATATCGGTCAAAGATACTTCCGGTAGTATTTAAAAAATAGGTATAATCGTCTGCTGCAGGGTCAGCAAAAGAGGCGAACGCAGGATATTTTGCTGCTTCTTGTGCATCATTTAATCCATTTAATCCAACATCTTGAGAAGTTCTATTGTTTGGATCGGAGTCAAAAGCATAAATTAAAGATTGTGAAGCAGGAACATTTCCCCAAATAGTAGGAGTTCCTAAAGTTTGATTATTGCCAACCCCGTTTTCATAAAATTTATTACCATCTTGAAGAATATCTTCTGATATTTGTCCCAAATCAAAATAGATTCTTCCAGTATTTGTAGTAGCAGGTAAATTTGGATTGCCTGCATCAGTATATGGATCCATCATCCAAAATTGAATGTATTCTACATTGGCTTGTTCGAAATCAGTTGTATTTAGAGCACGTACTATCCCTCCAAAACTATCTGTAGGACTAGGTAAAGTACCATTTGCAGCAGACGCTGGATTAAAATTGTATGGTCCACGTTCTTTTGGAAAATAAGTTAAATCTAACGTATTCACTACCTGTGATTGCCCTGCTGGAATGACCACTGAAGGATAAAGTTCAGTGCTAAATACCCTTCTGGTAGAATTATAAGATAAATCTTGGTCAGTCATTCCTGATGGCAATTGAGTATAAAAAATAGGGTCAATAGTATACCATGCTAATTTGGCTCTTTTGAAGCCGTAATCTAATCCATTAGAAGCGGCTCCAAAATCTTGATAATCTGTCGGAGTACCAGTTGTTGGTTTTACAGGAGTAGAACTTAAAAACCAAGAATAGGGTGATTTCATGTCCATATTGGTTTGTGAACCTTCAAAATCTTCTACATAAACGGTAGATTCTCCATTGAATTGATCTGCTTTAGGTGTGCCAGGTTTTAAATAAGCTACTTCTCCTCGAAATGAAAAATTTGAGGGAACATCCGTATCCATATTTGGCAATTTGTTTACCAAACGAGTAAAGAAGGGAACTTGTGTAGAATAACTAGTATTTAATCCATAAATTGTATTGTTAACCGATTCATGGCCATATGTAGTTTTTTGTGTATATGGACGTTCAGACAGTTTTAACATAGTCGCACCCACAAGAAATTTATCTGTAAATTTATGTTCAGCATTAAATCCATAAAAACGTTTGGTTTGTTGCCCAAATGTAGAGTTGTTTTCTACCGACACAACTATTGGAGTATTTGAGGCTGACAAAGCAGGGTCAAGAATTTGTACTCTACCGGCCTGATAATTTACGGTGTAATCTACACCCTCAATTAATTTTCTCCCTCCAGCAGTTACTGAAACCGAACCTTTTGGTACATTAAATGCTCCAAGTGGAATTCCATCCCCTCCTGAAGATTTGAAAGTTCCTCTTAATTCAAACTTGTTCTTCTGACTGTCTTGTAATGCAGCTGTTTGTGAAGTTTTATATAAACTAGTGTACACATATTTCAACTGATTTTCATTATAAGGTGGAGTCGGGTTTAGATAATCATCATAGTTTTCTAACGGACTATTTCTTAATTTTTCAAATAAATGTCTTCCAAAAGGCTCTGCCGATGTAAAGATTATTCTTCCGTTTTGTTGGTCAACAGTAAGTCCAGGTAAAAAATCAAAAAAACCATCACCATCTTGTTGTGGGTCATTACTAAAGTTTAATCGGTCTAAATCAAATACTCGTAATAAAGGAGTTTCTTCAACACCTAAAGGAAGAGCGGGCGCAGTTGTACTCGCTTTTGTAATATAATTTAATGGTGCAGGGTCGCTATATAGAATGTTGAATTTAAAATCTTCTTTTTGCATTTGAAAACCACTCGGAATTTGATAAATGTTTTTCATCATTAATCCCCAAACTGGTTTTGTAACATCAGTTAAACTACTTTTAAGTAATTTTAAAACTAAGGATTGTGTTGTTGGAACTCCAGTGGCACTTACTTGAGTAGCCGTAACACCATCTGTCCCAAATTCACCCACTTGATAGACTTGGTCTCCAATAGTATATTGATAAGCTACTGCTAGAATTTCATCACTAGTCAAACGTTGTTGCAACGAGATATACCCTAATTGCGCATTATAAGTGAATTCATTTGGAAGTAATTTTCTAGCGTTTTCTAATTTAGAATAATCTGCTCCTTCACTAACGGGTACAGAGTTATTAAACCCAACATTAGTAGTGGAAATTTCTCTAATATTAGTGTTTAGTAATCCAGTTCCTGTTACTATCAATGAAGGATTATATTTATTGTTAGGATTGTTTGGTGGAGTGTCAATTGGTTTTAAAAAGAAATCATTTGCCTGATAAGGATGAATATCAGCAGGCGCAATTGCAACAATTTGACTATCAGGGATAGTTGTAGGTACTGTAACTGATTTGTCTGTTAAGCGAGCCTCACCTAAATCTTGAATTGCTACAATATTCCTTAAATTGTTATTTGTAGTGCTAACATGATTTTGTTTATTTGTAATCCAAACTTCTATACGAGTGATTTGAACTCTACTATCAATAAAAGGATAGTTTTTTAAAGCAAAATCATATCTGTTTCTGAAATATTGTGATAAGAAAAAGTGTCTATCAGCATCATAAGCTTGGGCAAAAATATCAAACTTTTGAACGGTTCCTCCTCCTTGAGCAGTCACGGTTTTGGTTTGAGATTTCTGTTCGGCAAAAACACCAGTAATGGTTGTTTTTCCGAACTGAAATTGTCCTTTTACTCCAAATAAACTTTGTGCACCTCTTATCAATGAACTGTTAAGCGGCATACTAACGTTTCCAACTTCAATTTTTTTAATAATATCGTCTTCCGAAGGACTAAAATCTAATTTAATAAGATTTTGAAACGCAAATGTTGAATGAGTATCGTAATTTGCATTTACATTGACACGAGTACCTACTTTTCCCATCAAACTCATACTGATTCTTTGATTGAAATCGAAAGTAGTTGTAGATCTGTTTCGTGGTGAGAATGATGGATTATCTTGTTTGGTGTGTCTAAATCCTAAATCCATTTCTACAGATCCAGTCGGCTTTACGTCAATAGTATTGCTTCCAAAAATAGTTTCAAAAAAACTAGAATTTACATAATAACGTGGCAATAAATTTTTCTTTTTATCTACACTAGCTGCTTTTTTACCATCAATAGCATCCGTTTTGTCTTTAAAATAATCATGCATTGACTCTCTAAGCACCATTTGTTCATACTCCTTTGGTGTTAATATGATAGGATAATTAATGTTAAATCCTTCAAAAGTTGTGCTTAAAATATAACGATCAGTAGTTGGGTCATATTTATAGGCCTCAATAACACTTTTTGGGTTGTTAATTTTAATTTTTCCTTTGTTGTATCCAACGGTGTCTAACACCTTTGTTTTTGTTGTGTCAATTTGTGCAAATGATGCTTGACTTACTAGCATCATTATCACGATGAAGGCTAGTTTACTAATTATATGAGTATATTTATTGTAATGTGTTTTCAAAAACTATAAATTTTTTAATGCTTGTTTAATAATCACTTCAACAGAGGCATTCGGATTTTCACTAATTACTTTATCAACTAATTTTTCGGAAGATTTTCTAATAAAACCTAAAACTTCCAAAGCAGATAACGCTTCATCTCTATTTGTATTGTGTTGTGACATCGAAACCTCGTCCAAATCATAAATTTTTAACACTTTATCTTTCAAATCAAGGATAGCTCTTTGGGCAGTTTTTCCTCCAATGCCTTTTATAGACTGAATTGTAGCCACATCTCCACTTGCCAAAGCTTGAATAATTTGTTTGGGTTCTAATGAGGATAGCATTGTTCTAGCAATTCCAGCACCAATTCCAGAAACCAATAATAACATCTTGAAAATCTCTTTTTCCGATTTTTCTACAAATCCATACAATGTATGTGCATCTTCTTTGATTATCAAATGGGTAAAGAGTTTTATAAAATCGGTATTGGGCAATAGCGAATAGGTATGCAAAGAAATATTGATATGATAACCTACGCCATTGCAGTCTATTACTACTTCTGTAGGTGTTTTTTCAACTAATTTTCCTTGAATGTGTGCTATCATATTATCTAGTATGCAATTCCAAATATAACAAAAAAGTTTAATTAGAGTTATTTTTTCGTTTTTCTGTTATTTTTTTACTACAAAATTCTTAATTCTTTTCGCTTTTTCTTGTGCATCAACCACTGCAACAGCTGCCATATTGACCATTTCTTCCACACTAGCTCCCAATTGAAAAATATGCACGGGTTTATCCATTCCAAGCATAATAGGTCCAATAGAATCTACTTTATATAATTCTTTCAATAATTTGTATGTAATATTTGCTGATTCTAAATTTGGAAAAATCAAAGTATTTACTTTTTTACCTGCCAATTTTGAAAAAGGGAATTTCCCTTTAAGCATTTCTGGATTTAAAGCAAAATCAGCTTGAATTTCCCCATCCACAATTAAATCAGGATAATAATGATGTAAATAGGCTACAGCTTCTCTCACTTTATTTGCACTTTCATGGGATGATGAACCAAAATTAGAAAATGAAACCATTGCAATTACAGGTTCAATTCCAAACATTCTAACTGTCTTTTCAGTCATTAAAGCAATTTTTGCCAAATCATCTGCCGACGGATTTGGATTAATAGCTGTATCCGATAAAAACATAGGGCCACGATTGGTCATCATCATATTGGTGGTAGCAATTAATGAAATTCCAGGAGCTTTGCCAATCAATTGCATCAAAGGTTTTACAACAGCAGGATAACTTCTTGAATATCCAGAAACCATAGCGTCTGCATCACCTTGATTGACCATCATAGCTGCAAAGTAATTACGTTCTCGCATCCATTTTTGTGCATCAAGCAAAGAGATTCCTCTTCTATTTCTTTCTTTCCAATAAATATCGGCATATTTTAATCGGCGTTTATCTTCTTCTTTAGTTTTAGGGTCAAGAATAGGTACATCAGCATCAAAACCGATTTCTTCTTTTAGTTCTAATATATCCTCTTTTCTCCCTAATAAAATGGGGTGACCAATACCTTCTTCAAATACAATTTGAGCTGCTTTTAATACATCCAATTGATCAGCTTCTGCAAAAACAATTCGTTTTGGGTCGGTTTTGGCTCTATTGGTAAGCAAACGAACCATTTTATTATCAGACCCCATTCGTTCTAATAATTCCTCTTCATATTTTGCCCAATCAGTAATTGGATGTAAAGCGACACCACTATCCATTGCTGCTTTTGCTACAGCAGGTGATACCATAGTAATCAATCTTGGATCGAAAGGTTTTGGGATGATATATTCTCTGCCAAAGTTTAGTTTGGTTTCGCCATAAGCAATATTTACTTGTTCAGGAACCATTTCTTTTGCCAAAGCAGCCAAAGCTCGAACAGCAGCCATCTTCATAGCTTCGTTAATTTTAGTTGCTCTAACATCTAGTGCGCCACGGAAAATATAAGGAAAACCAAGTACATTATTAACTTGATTAGGATGGTCTGAACGACCTGTTGCCATAATAATATCTTTTCTTGTAGCTATGGCAACATTATAATCTATTTCTGGTGTTGGATTTGCCATGGCAAATACAATAGGGTCTTTTGCCATTCCCAATAACATTTCTGAGGTAAGAATATTTCCAGCTGAAAGTCCTAAAAATACATCGGCATTTACTAATGCTTCTTGTAGTTTAATACCTTTTTTACCATAAGAATATCTTTTTTGCAAGTCAGATAAATCGGTTCTATCATTTGATAAAACACCTTCTTTATCAAACATGATAATGTTTTCTAAGTTTACACCAAGTAAGACATACAAATTAGCGCAAGCTAAAGCTGCTGAACCTGCCCCAGAAACTACTAGCTTTACATTTTCAATTTTCTTTCCAGCTAATTCCAATGCATTTAGTAAAGCTGCAGAAGAAATTATAGCTGTGCCATGTTGATCATCATGCATCACCGGAATATTCAATTCTTCCACCAAACGTCTTTCTATTTCAAATGATTCTGGAGCTTTGATGTCTTCAAGATTGATTCCACCAAATGTTGGAGCGATGTTTTTTACGGTGGCAATAAATTCTTCGATGTCTTTTGTACCTACTTCAATGTCGAACACATCAATGTCAGCAAAAATTTTAAATAATAAAGCTTTTCCTTCCATAACGGGTTTCGAAGCTTCTGGACCAATATCGCCCAAGCCTAATACAGCCGTGCCATTTGAAATAACCGCTACGAGATTTCCTTTGGAAGTATATTTGTAAACATTGTTAACGTCTTTTGCAATTTCTAAACAAGGTTCTGCAACACCCGGTGAATAGGCCAAAGACAAATCTCTTTGTGTTGCGTATTTTTTTGTTGGAACAACTTTTATTTTACCTGGAGTAGGTTTAGCATGATATAAAAGTGCTTCTCTACGTTTACTTGATTTATTCATTGTGGTCTTTTTACATTCTGACTTACAAAGGTAAAAGTATCAACCGAAAAAGGAAATTTTTAAGGAGTTTCTTTTAAAAGAAAATTTATTTTTTGACAGCTCAAATTTTGAGGTAAGTATATTAAATGTTCAACTATTTTACTCTTATAAATATATCTTTTAGATATTTCCAAATCTTGTAGAAAACCAATTTAGAATTTTCTAATTCAAAAATTACTTTTTAAATAGAAATAAAATGTCTTAATATGTAGAAATATATTTTAATGAAACTAAAAAAAACCCAATTCAAAAACTTGAATTGAGTTTTTTCTATTTTAGACTAAATTTAGAAAAATTAAGTTAATTTCCCAAGAATGCCTGGCAATGATTTTCCATTCCGTTCATAAAAAGCTTTAACCCATAAAGGAATTAATAATGGTACTACAATAAACGATAATTTATTATATTCCCAAGCTTTATGAAAATCAAAATGAATAAAATGCATAGTAGCTTTAGTCATTCCACAAGCATAGCATTCACGCCCAGCTAATAATTTAGATAAACAGATACTCTCGCCAGAATCAAAAAAAGTTGCGGGTAAAAGCAATAATACAAATGGCGTTATTATTGTTACCCAAATTCTGATATTGAATACAAGTTTTTTAATCATTGTTACAATGTTTTATCATAACTGCCATTTTTAGGCTGTAAATCTCCGGTGCAAATTCTAATCAAATCGATAAGAGCCCATACACCACAACCTCCTGCAGTTAACAATTGAACAATACCTTGCCAAGTGTAACCTAAATAAAAACGATGTATCCCAATTCCACCAACTAAAATAACTAAAAGCAAAGCTACAAGTTGACTTTTTCCACTTGAAGCCGCAGCTGGAGAAGAAAATTCAGCATGTTTTTTTTCAACAACAACTGTTGAGTTATTAGTTGTTTTTCTTTCAACTGGGAAAGAGGCATAAGTTGCTGAAATTGAAACTAACAAAAACGCAACCAAACTAAAAAATAATTTTAATCTCATAAATAATAAAGTATTAAAAGGTTTATATTTGACCAAAATAACAAAAAAATCCATATGAATAAGAAAATTTTATTTTTTTTTCTTTTTAGTTTAAATTTTTATTCTCAAAGTAAGTATGAATATTTTGGTGCTTTAAAATTAAATGGTGATGATAAAACCATCATATCTTATCGATTGGTTTTTATTGAGGATAAAGGTAAAATCGAGGGGTATTCTCTAACAGATTTAGGAGGTAATCACGAAACAAAAAATAAAATATCAGGAACTTATAATGAAAAAACTAAAAATTTAAAGTTTAAAGAAGAGGACGTTTTATATACGAAATCACCTTTAAGTGACGATGTTTTTTGTTTTGTTAATTTTTCTGGAAAAGTAAAATTAACTGATGAAAAAAATAAAATTGATGGAGATTTTAAAGGGTTTTTTAAAAATAAAACTAAATGTATTGATGGTACTTTAACTTTAATTGGTTCAAAAAAGATATATAAGCTACTTAATAAAATAAATTCAAAAATTCAAAAGTCAAAAAAAGTAGATAATGTTACTAAAGTCAAATTCAATCCAATTCATATTTTAGACAGTTTAAAAGTTAATAATTTAGGTAAGGATCAAAATTTGAGTGTATTTGTAAAATCAGATAAAATACAACTTGAAATTTGGGATTCTAAAATTGAAGATGGTGATAAAATTGATTTATTTCAAAACGGAAAAAAAATAATAGACAACTATACAGTTTTAAATAAAAAATTGGGTATAAATGTTAAACTTGACTCTGAAAAGAATATTTTTAGAATTGAAGCAATAAGTGAGGGTGAGATAAAGCCTAATACTGCAATGATTCAGCTCATAGATGATGACAAAACATATGAGTTATCAACAAATCTCAAAAAGGGAGAAAAAACATCTATTACAATAATTAGAAAATAAAAACAAACCCCTGATTCATTTATTTGAATCAGGGTTTTTATATTCTATATTTTAAAATTAAATTATTCCGCTTTAGGAGTAATCTTATTTTCTTCTCTTGGAGGTCTTGGCAATAATGCTTTTCTAGAGACTTTTTCTTTTCTAGTTTTTGGGTCAATACCTAAATATTTCACCATAAATACATCACCCATATTCACAACATCAGAAACATTTTCAGTTCTTTCCCAAGCCAATTCAGATACGTGTAATAAAACTTCGTTTCCTGGAGCTTGTGTATATTCTACAACAGCGCCAAAATCAAGCATTTTAATTACTTTCACTTCATAAGCTTCTCCCATTACTGGTTTAAAAATGATAGAGTCAATTTTAGCTAATACTGCTGCAATTCCATCTGGATCTGTTCCAAGTATTTCAACAACACCTTGCTCATCCACTTCATTAATAACAATAGTACAACCAGTAGCTTTTTGCAATTCTTGAATCACTTTTCCTCCAGGTCCAATCAAAGCACCAATAAAGGCACCAGGAATAGTTCTCATGATAATTTTTGGAGCATGTTTTTTAACGTCAGCTCTTGGTTTAGCAAGAGTTTCTGTAAGTATTCCAAGGATATGCATACGACCATCACGAGCTTGAGCCAAAGCTTGCTCCATGATTTCATATTTTAATCCATCAATTTTGATATCCATTTGACATGCTGTAATACCTTCTGAAGTTCCAGTTACTTTGAAATCCATATCGCCTAAATGATCTTCATCACCTAAAATATCTGATAGAACAGCAAAACGTTCTCCATCAGTAATCAATCCCATTGCAATTCCTGAAACTGGACGAATCATTTGAATACCTGCATCCATTAAAGATAATGTTCCAGCACAAACTGTAGCCATTGAAGATGAACCATTAGATTCTAATACTTCAGAAACCACACGAATCGTATAAGGACAATCTGCAGGAATCATGTTTTTTAAAGCACGTTGTGCCAAGTTTCCATGACCTACCTCTCTTCTTGAAGTTCCTCTTAATGGACGAGCTTCTCCAGTTGAAAACGGTGGAAAATTATAATGTAAATAAAATTTTTCTTCTCCTTGTTCACTTGGTGAATCAATTTGGTTAGCTTCTCTGGATGTTCCTAAAGTAGCTGTTGCTAAAGCTTGTGTTTCTCCACGAGTAAACAAAGCTGAACCGTGAACTGATGGTAAGTAATCTACTTCACACCAAATAGGTCTGATTTCTGTAGTTTTTCTTCCGTCCAAACGAGTTCCTAAGTCTAAAGTTACATTACGAACAGCTTCTTTGTTGACTTTGTAGAAATATTTTCCAACAAGATCTCCATTTTCTGCTAATTCTTCTTCTGTGAATAATGTTTTTACTTCTTCTTTTACAGCATCAAACGCAGCCGAACGTTCGTGCTTAGCTGAACCTTTGCTTGCAATAGCGTAAATTTTATCGTAAGCTGCGGCTCTTACTTTCGTGTAAATAGCTTCGTCAGATTTTTCAGTTTCGTAGGTACGAACTTCTTTTTTTCCAAAAGCATTTGCCAATCTTTCTTGAGCTGCAATTTGTACTTTAATATGTTCGTGAGCAAATTTAATTGCCTCTACCATTTCTTTTTCCGAAATTTCTTTCATTTCCCCTTCCACCATTGCAATAGAATCAGTGGAAGCTCCAATCATCATATCAATATCTGATAATTCTAATTGTGCACGACTTGGGTTAATGATGAATTTTCCATCAATTCTTCCAACTCTAGCTTCAGAAATTAAGGTTTCAAATGGGATGTCAGACAAGGCAAGTGCTGCCGAAGCGGCTAATCCTGCTAGTGCATCTGGCATAACATCATCATCATGAGACATTAATTGAATCATAACTTGAACTTCTGCATGATAATCACTTGGGAAAAGCGGACGTAAAACACGGTCAACTAATCTCATTGTAAGCACTTCGCTATCACTTGGACGTGCTTCTCTTTTAAAGAAACCTCCAGGGAAACGACCTGCTGCAGCAAATTTTTCACGATAATCTACCGTCAAAGGTAAAAAATCAATGCCAGGGCTTGCTTTTCTTGAGGAGACAACTGTACCTAAAATAACAGTGTTTCCAATTCTAACTACTACAGATCCGTCCGCTTGTTTAGCCAAACGACCTGTCTCGATTGTGATGTTTCTTCCATCACCTAAATCGATACTTTCTACAAATAATTGTGGAATCATAAATTTAATTCTCTAAAGTTAAACATGGGTTTAGTTGTGTTGTTTTGTCGCGTAGTAAGTGCTCTAAATCCCAATGAAAAACCAACTTTTTTTAATATAAAAGCTAAAAAAAAGAGGCGCAAAAGCACCTCTTATAATTTGTATTATTTTCTAATACCTAATTCTTTAATTAATTCACGATATTTCACAACATCTTTTTTCTTCAAGTAATCAAGAAGAGCTCTTCTTTTTCCTACCAAAAGAACTAATGAACGTTCTGTGTTGTAATCATGACGATTTTTTTTCAAGTGCTCAGTCAAGTGAGTGATTCTAAATGTGAATAACGCTACTTGTCCTTCTGTAGAACCTGTGTTTTCAGCTTTTCCTCCGTGTTTAGCGAAGATTTCAGCTTTAGTTTCTTTACTTAAATACATTCCAATATTATTTTAAATGATTATTATGTATGAATTAAGATTTTCTCAATTCGAGCGCAAAAGTACACTTTTTTTTTAAAAACACAAGAAAAATAGCTGTTTATTGATATTTTTTTGCAAATAATTTGTCACTAAAACAATTTGGCAACTTCTTCATTTACAAATTCTAAAAAGCGTTCATCTTTTTCTGAAAAGGGGGCAATTGTGTGACTATCAATGTCAATTTGACCAATATTTTCTCCATTAACAAATAGCGGAATTACAATTTCCGCCTTCACAGTAAAACTACAAGCGATATAATTGTTTTGTGCACTAACATCAGGAACCACAAAATTTTTATTAGATTCAGCTACTTGCCCACATATTCCTTTTCCAAATGGTATTATAGTGTGGTCTGTTTTGGCGCCAAAATAAGGTCCAAGATGTAAAGTTTTGGACTCATGATTAGAAAAATAAAATCCAACCCAATTATAATAAGGTATGGTCTCTGATAAGTACTGGCAAAGAGTTTTTAATTTATGTTCTGTTGTTGAAGTTGCATTAGAAAGAATGCTAATAACTTCAGGTTTTAAATCGTCAAAATTCATATTCTAATTTTTTTTACAAAAGTAATACTTACTTTTACATAAAATTTAATAAAAAGGTGAAAGAATACCTAATTCAGTTCAAGCCATTTCTATTGTTTCTTACCAAGTTTGCCATTAGCTATTTGGTATTGTCAATTGCATATCAAACTTATCTTAACCAATTTGACATAAAAAAAAATGAAGTTGATGGTTTTACTAAAATAGTAGCCAATCAATCTCAAAGTATTCTTTCTGTTTTTAACGACCATTCGTATACTTTGCCTAACCCAAAGGAACCTAGTGTTAAGTTATACTACCACGACAAATGGGTTTCAAGAATTATTGAAGGCTGTAATGCCTTAAGTGTTATTATTCTTTTTATTAGTTTCATAATTGCCTTTTCTGGAAAATTCAAAAAAACATTGATTTTTATTTTAGTTGGTAGCCTACTCATTCACGTCTTCAATGTGATTCGAATAGCTTTGCTTTGCATGGCAATATTCCATTTTCCACAATATGAACATCTTTTACATGGTGTAATTTTTCCACTATTTATTTACGGAGTTGTTTTTTTTCTTTGGGTTATTTGGGTTAATAAATTTTCATCTTATGCTAAAAAATCTTCTTAAAAATAAAATTAATTTGTTCTCCGTAATTATATTGTTACTGCTATTAATTGTCATTAGAGCATTTGAAGACTCTCTTTTTTATGACCCTTTTCTAAACTATTTCAAAGATAATTACACCAATATGCCTTTGCCAAAAATCAATATGATTAAACTATTTTTTAGCTTAGGATTTCGTTTTTATCTCAATTCGATGATTTCTTTAGGTTTGTTATATCTAATTTTCCACGATTCAAAAATCATGAAATTTTCTATTTTTCTATTTTCTTTTTTTGGAATTCTATTAATGGTAACTTTCTTTTTTGTACTGATTAAATTTGGAGAAGAAAATAAAATGGCATTATTCTACATCCGAAGATTTATTATTCAACCCATATTTTTGATTCTTTTTATTCCCGCATTTTATTATCAGAAAAAGATGAAATAAATTTTATTTTCGTACCTTTATATGACTAAATAAATAACGATGAAAGTTATTAAACATTCAGGAACTATTGTTGAATTTGACCCTGAAAAATTAAAAAAATCACTTTTAAAATCGGGTGCTAATTCAGTTGTCGTGGACAATATTCTAAAAGTCATCAAGCACGAAATGTATGATGGCATTCCCACTAAACAAATTTATAAAATGGCTTTTGGATTGCTTAAAAAAGCATCTAATTCCCATGCAGCTCAATACAATTTAAGAGCTGCCATTCAAATGCTCGGACCAGCAGGATTCTTTTTTGAAAAATACGTTGCCCGTCTTTTTGCATCTGAAGGGTATACCACTAAAACTAATCTAGTTCTTCAAGGTAAATGTGTTTCTCACGAAATAGATGTTGTAGTAAAAAATGAAGGAGAAATTGCAATGATTGAATGTAAGTTTCACGCGGGGAGAGATGTAGTTTCAGATGTTAAAGTGCCTATGTATATACTCTCTAGATTTAATGATTTAAAAGATAGAAAATTATCTATTTTCAGCAATAACGATTTTATTTCTAAGTGTTGGATTGTAACCAATAATAGGTTCAGTTCAGATGCCATTGCTTTTGGAATTTGCTCGGGTATTAATATGTTAAGTTGGGATTATCCTAAAAATGAAAATTTGCGCACTAAAATTGATAACGATAAATTGTATCCTGTCACCTGTTTGACCACACTTTCATTGGCAGAAAAAGACAAATTACTTGTGCTAGATGTTGTTTTGGCAAGTGAGTTACTAAATAACTTTCAAAGTTTAGAACAAATCGGCTTGAGCCAGAATAGAATAAAAAATGTGTTAAAAGAAGTAAACGATTTATGTAAAAATATACTGTCATGAAAGTATCATTTATTGGTGGAGCTGGAACTGTAACTGGTTCAAAAACTCTAATAGAAAGTAACGGAGTTAGAATTTTAATTGATTGCGGACAATTTCAAGGGATAAAATCCTTGCGAGAACTCAACTGGGAACCACTTCCAATTTTGCCTTCAACCATTGATTTTGTTTTGTTGACTCACGGACATTTAGATCATTGTGGTTGGTTGCCACGATTAGTCAATCAAGGATTTGAAGGTAAAATATATTGTACCAATCCTACCAAAGAAATTGCAAAATTAATCTTGTTGGACAGTGCCAAAATTCAAGAAGAAGAAGCCCATCAAGCCAATGAAGGCAACTATTCTAAACATGAAATTGCAGAACCTTTGTATGATGTGGCTCAAGCGGAAAGCACGTTTCCTCATTTTCGAGTGATTAAAGAAAATGAGAAGTTTAATTTAGACGCAGAGATTTCAGTCGTTTTCACAAATGCAGGACATATTCTTGGAGCTTGTTCGATTGCAGTAACGGTAGAAGGTAAAACTCTTGTTTTTTCAGGTGATATTGGTCGCGATGATGATGTCTTAATGTATGCGCCAACCAAACCTAAACAGGCTGATTATATCTTTTTAGAAAGTACTTATGGAAACAGAATTCATCCCGATGAAGATGTAAAATTATTGTTAGAAACCTACATTAACACAACCTATTCCAAAGGAGGAACTGTAATCATTCCGAGTTTTGCGGTAGAGCGTGCGCAAACAATTATGTATTTATTGTGGCAATTGAAAGAAGAGGATAGAATTCCAAATATTCCGTACATTATTGATACTCCAATGGGAATTAGTGTATTGGAAATCTTTCAAAATAATAAAAAATGGCACAAATTATCGGATGAAGATTGTGTGGACATGTGTAAAATGTTTTCTATGATTTCAGATTATCAAGAAACGATTGCTGCTATTTATGATAAACAGCCTAAAGTGGTCATAGCCGCTAGTGGAATGATTACAGGAGGTAGGGTATTGAGTTATTTAGAACGATATATTGGTTTATCACAAACAACCGTAATTATTGTAGGATATCAAGCCGAAGGAACTCGGGGAAGAAAATTACTTGAAGGTGCAATCGACTTAAAAATTAGAGGAAAATATTATGATGTAAAAGCCAAAATAGTTGAAATTGAAGGATTATCGGCTCATGGAGATCAAAATGATTTGTTGAATTGGCTTTCTGCATTGGAACATAAACCTAAAAAACTGTTTATCGTTCATGGTGAAAACCAACCTGCTGATGAACTTCGAATTAAAATACAAGAAAAATACAATTTTGATTGTGTTGTTCCATTAATGGGACAAGCGTTTGAATTGTAAACTTTTAACATAGATTTACATCAGAACACTGACTGTTTAATTATATTTGCGCTATGAATTTTAGAAAGCACATAGGTTTATTTTTGACTTTTTTCTTGCTGGTTTCCACCTTGGGATTGGCTTTTAATGTGCATTATTGTGACAATGAGATTGCGTCAGTTTCAATAAACACGGCATCAAATTCTCAAGAAATTGAGAAAAATTGTTGTGGTAAGATTGAGAAAAAGTCTAAATGTTGCAAAAATAAAATCATCAAAACCAATGAGAAATCCGATCAAATTACGGTCAAGATTTCTTCTTTGGATGTCAATTTTATTCTATTTTTTAGCGAATGGAAGCCGGTTGTTTTTGGCGATGTTTTCAACTTCAAACCAAGAGAAATTGCTACTTATTACTGCGATGCTAATGCACCGCCATTATACCTCTTGTATAGCCAATATACTTTTTACGCCTGATTTAATTGTAATTCATGTCAGATTTTCTATTCTTTCTGAGAATCAAAACCTTTATGAATAACAATTAAATTTTATTACAATGAAAAAAATAACATTATTTCTAATGTTAGTGATTTCTTCAATAACATATTCACAAGTAAAATTGGATACGGTTAAAATAGTTAACACTAAAAAAGGAATAAGAAAATCAATTAAAACAATAGCCAATACTAGCATTGTATCTAGTAAAGAATTACTAAAAGCAGCATGTTGTAATTTGGCTGAAAGCTTTGAAACTAATCCATCTATTGACGTCAATTTTTCGGATGCATTAACGGGGACAAAACAAATAAAAATGTTAGGGTTGACTTCTCCCTATCTTATGATAACGGAAGAAAATATTCCTTCAATTCGTGGGGCTTCTCAAGCTTATGGATTATCATTTACACCGGGAACTTGGGTAGAAAGTATTCAAATTACCAAAGGAGCTGGAAGTGTTGTTAATGGCTATGAAAGTATTTCGGGTCAGATTAATACGGAATTAATTAAGCCGATGAAAGACGTTCCGTTTTTTTTGAATCTATATGGTGCTTCCGATTCGCGATTTGAATTGAATACTCATTTTAACAACAAAGTTTCTAATCATTGGGCCACTAGTTTGTATCTTCATGGCAATGAACGTTCAGTTAAAAATGATATGAATCACGATGGGTTTTTAGATAATCCGTTGGGTAAACAAGTAAATATGGTCAATCGTTGGCAATATTCCAATCCAGAAACAGGTTGGGTTTCGTTTATCAATTTTAAATATATGCAAGATGATAAGCAAACTGGTCAATTGGATTTTGATAAAAACAGAGATAAACTAACTACTAATTATTGGGGTTCTGAAATCAATACCAACCGATTTGATTTTACATCAAAAGTAGGTTATCTATTTAAAGACATGCCTTATCAAAGTATTGGATTTCAAAATGCATATAGTAACCACAATCAAGATTCGTATTTTGGTTTGAATCAATATACTATCAAGCAACAGAGTTATTATTCAAATTTGATTTTCAATTCGATAATTAATAATACAATGCACAAATTTGTTACTGGATTGAATTTTACATACGATAAATATGCTGAATTTGTCAATCTTGAAGATGTTAGTCGAATCGATAATTCAGTTGGAGGTTTCTTTGAGTATACTTATGACAATAACGATAAATTCAGTTTGATTTTAGGAGGAAGGGTTGATTATCACAATAGATTAGGGGTCTTTGCAACACCAAGAATACATGTTCGTTACAACCCTTGGGAAAAAGCAGTACTTCGATTTTCTGCGGGAAGAGGCAAACGCGCGGCAAATATTTATGCTGAAAATCAAAATCTTTTTGCAAGCTCAAGGACTTTTTCTGTTTTAGATACCAATGGAAAAATCTATGGTTTAAATCCTGAGATTGCTTGGAATTATGGTTTTAGTTTTACTCAAAACTTTTTGATGTTTGGAAAAGCAGCCGATATCACCTTAGATGTTTATAGAACTGATTTCCAAAATCAAGCTATAGTAGACCTCTTTCAGTCTGCGCAAGAGGTTTTATTCTATAATTTAAAAGGGAAATCCTATGCTAATAGTTTTCAACTTGATTTCAATTATGAAATAATAAAACACTTGAACTTGCGAACAGCCTACAAATATTATGATATTTCTACTGATTATTTATCTGGAACTTATCAAAGACCTTTACAAGCCAAGCATCGTTTTTTTGGAAATTTAGAATATGAAACCCATATTAAATCAAAAGGAAAACAATGGAAATTTGATTACACATTAAACTGGTTAGGAAAGCAACAATTACCAAATACATCTAGCAATCCAATTGTTGACCGATTACCTGAGTTTTCACCATCATTTGCTGTAATGAATATGCAAATTACTAAGACTTTTTCCTCAGTCTTTGAGCTTTATATTGGAGGAGAAAATATTGGAAATTACCGACAAGATAAAGCTATATTAGGCGCTAATAATCCATTCGGACCCACTTTTGACACTTCAATAATATATGCGCCCGTTTTTGGTCAAATGTATTATGCTGGTTTACGATATAAATTAAAATAACAATTAAAATAAATAAAAATGAAAAATGTAGTTTTAGGAATGTTGTTACTAATTGTAACTTTTTCAACTCAAGCACAAGAGAAAAAAAATAAGAATGCGAAATATACTATTGAAGTAAATGGAAATTGCGAACAATGTCAGCGTCGAATTCAAAAAGCCGCTTATTCAGTTATAGGGGTGAAGTCGGCGATTTGGAATGTAGAAACACATCAGTTAAGTTTGATTTTGAATGAAGAAAAAAGTTCTCTGTTAGACGTAAAAAATGCCATAGCCAAAGCAGGTCATGATGTGAATGATGTAAAAGCAACTAAAGAAGCCTATGAAAAACTTCCCAATTGTTGTTTATACGAAAGAAAATAATAAAATATTAATTGTGATGTAACGTAATTATAAGTACTTTCACAAACTGAATTTTACCCAAAAATTATATGACTCATTTCGATTGGAAACAACTTTTTAATCCCGAATTCTATATTCTTTTAGAAATAGGTGGAGTAAAAATTGGATTGTATGTAGTGCTTTTCATTGTCTTTGCCGAAACAGGATTACTAGCTGGGTTTTTCCTTCCAGGAGATAGTTTATTATTCCTTTGCGGAATCTATAGTGAATCATTAATGAAGGAATTATCCACCGGAAGTGATTTTTGGAATGTAACTTTTCTTGCCGCATTAATATCTTTGATGGGTATTTTTGGAAATATTCTAGGTTTTTGGGTAGGTTCTAAAAGTGGCACCTATCTATTTAAAAGAGAAGACAGTTTCTTTTTTAAGAAAAAATACCTCTTTCAATCGAAAGATTTTTTTGATAAATATGGAACAAAAGCCATTGTTTTTGCTCGGTTTTTACCAATAGTAAGAACCTTTGCGCCTGTGGTGGCTGGAATTGTAGAAATGGATAAAAAGAAATTTATGTTCTTTACCATTTTAGGTTCTATTTTATGGTCGTTTACCATGACTTTTGCAGGTCATTATTTGTATGAATTATTTAAAGAAAAATTGGGTATCGATTTAAAACATTACATTGAATTTATTGTTATAGGTATTATTTTAATTACAACAGTTCCAGTAGTTACAAAATTACTTATGAAACGAAAATAAATAAATGTTTAAATATTGAAAATCCGCTTGGTCTACTGATCAAGCGGATTTTTTTTTGGTAATATATTAAACAACATGTTTGATGCATTAAGCATCAAAATAGATGCTTAATGCTTTAATAATGAATTATAATGCTTCAATTATGAAGCAAAAAGCATCAAAAATTATGTTAAAAGCATCAAAAATTATGTTAAAAGCATCAAAAATGATGTTAAAAGCATTAAAAATGATGTTAAAAGCATTAAAAATGATGTTAAAAACATCATATAATATGTTTAAAGCATCATTTTTAATGTAAATTTCAAAAAAAAAATCTGCCTAGTTTTTATACTAAACAGATTTTTTTATGATTTAGAATTTATATTTAATGTAGTACTATTTCATTAATACAAAAAGTATGGTTTTACTCATTCTATTAATATTTTATGAAGAGCTTTTAAAGATAAATTTCAAAAAAGACGACTATTTTTAAATTCCAAAAGTAGTTTTAACTTGGTCTACAAAATCTAATTTTTCCCAAGTAAACAATTCAACGGTTACAGTTTTATTGTCTCCATTTGGAGTTTTAAAGGTCTTAGTAACTGTTTCAGGTTTTCTTCCCATGTGGCCGTATGCAGCAGTTTCACTATAAATTGGATTTCTTAATTTCAAACGTTGTTCAATAAAATAGGGACGCATATCAAAAATAGCTTCTACTTTTTTACTAATTTCTCCATCTGTTAAATTTACCTTAGCAGTTCCATAAGTAACAACATTAATAGAGGTTGGTTTTGCAACACCAATAGCATAAGAAACTTGAACTAATATTTCATCACATATTCCGGCAGCAACCATGTTTTTTGCAATATGACGTGTTGCATACGCAGCACTTCTATCCACTTTACTTGGATCTTTTCCAGAAAAAGCACCGCCACCGTGAGCTCCTTTTCCACCATAGGTATCTACAATAATTTTTCTGCCGGTTAATCCAGTGTCTCCATGGGGTCCACCTATTACGAATTTCCCAGTTGGATTAATATGATAAGTAATGTCATCATTAAAGAAGTAAGCATATTGAGGATATTTAGCTTTAATTCTTGGAATCAAAATTGAAATCAAATCGCTTTTAATTTTTGCTAACATTTCTGCTTCTGGAGCAAAATCATCATGTTGTGTAGAAATAACTATAGCATCAATTCGTTGCGGTTTGTTATCGTCTGAATATTCTAAAGTTACTTGCGATTTTGCATCTGGACGTAAATAAGTAATTTCAGAATTTTCTCTTCTCAAATTAGCCAATTCAATTAGCAAAGCATGCGACAAATCTAAAGCCAAAGGCATATAATTTTCAGTTTCGTTAGTTGCATAACCAAACATCATTCCTTGGTCACCAGCACCTTGTTCTTCTTTACTAGCTCTATCAACTCCTTGATTAATATCAGCTGATTGCTCATGGATTGCCGATAAAACACCACAAGAATTTGCTTCAAACATATATTCGCTTTTAGTATAACCAATTTTCTTGATTACATCTCTAGCAATAGTTTGAACATCTAAATAAGTGTTTGATTTTACTTCTCCAGCTAAAATTACTTGACCAGTAGTAACCAATGTTTCGCATGCTACTTTAGATTCTGGATCGAAAGCTAAAAAGTTATCAATTAGTGCATCTGAAATTTGATCAGCTACTTTGTCTGGATGTCCTTCACTCACTGATTCTGACGTAAATAAATAAGCCATAATATAATTTATTTTAAATTAATTTTTGTGAAGAAAATAAGAAAATTGCAAAGGAAATACTAAAGAAGAGTTTCTGCTTTAGCATTTTTTAACGAGGTTGCAATCAGTTCAAATTTTTCCTCTTTTTATCTGAGGCAAATGTATAAACTCATTTTTAAATATAAACCCATTTTTTCAAATATTTTTTTATATTTGCTAAAATTAAATTAAAACAATATAAATATGAAAAAACTATTACTTTCTTTAACCTTATTATGTATTGGCTTTGTTCAAGGCCAAAATCTTTTTTCTTTTGGGTTTGATGGAGCAACGGCAGATATGGTTACTGCTGGATGGCAACTAACGAATCAAAGTACTCCAATTTACACGGGAGCACCTACATGGAGTATACCTTCTACAGCACCTACATCAACATTTACTTCTGGTGGACAAGCTGGTGGGGCAACTTCTTTTGCATTAATAAACTACACTAGTACAGGAACTTCTGCAACAGCTGGTTCAGGAACAATTAGTAATTGGATGATTTCACCAGTGATAAATGTGCAAAATGGAGATGTAGTCTCTTTTTACACAACTTATGGAGGTACTGCTGCACAAGAAAGTTATGCAGATAATATGCAATTACTTATGAGTACGCATGGTGCATCAAGTGTTATTCCTTCCACAGGTGCTGCTGATGTTGGTGATTTTACAAATAATTTGGTTGAGATAAATCCAACTCTTAACCCTACAGGATATCCAGTAGGATGGACTCAATATACTTATACTATTTCAGGATTGTCTGCAGCAACAGATTGTATGTTTGCTTTCAGATATTATGTAACTGATGGAGGTCCAGGAGGTACAAATTCAGATATTATTGGAGTGGATACGTTTTCAGTAGATAGACCATTGGCTAGTACACAAACTTTCTTTGCAAACAATTTTTCTATTCAACCAAATCCAGTTAAAGATATTTTTACTGTAACTTCTAAAAACGGAACATTTATAAACAATATAAAAGTGACAGACATTAACGGAAGAATTGTAAAAGAAGAAAACAACTCTGATTTGAATGCTACGCAAGTTAATATTTCTGATTTGTCATCTGGAGTTTATTTTGTTAAAATTCAATCCGATTTAGGTGTTGGAACTACAAAAATCATTAAAGAATAATCATTCGATTTAATTCTTAGAAAGGAGCTCTTATCAGCTCCTTTTTTTTGTCTTAAAACTATAGTTGTCTTAGATAAATTATCTAAAAAAAATGATTCATAATAAAAAATATAGAAAATTAATCTATTTAATTTTTATTATTAGAAAAATAATCTAATTTTGCACCGTTAAGTTCATTTAACTTATTGAAATGTTATAAAGAAAGCCGGAGGGAATAGACCCGATGAAAGCTTAGCAACCCTACCTTGTAGAAGGTGCTACATTCTATCCTGATTTATTGGGAGAAGATAACACAAGATTTTCTAGTTTTTTCTAGCCTTTCTTTTATAATATTTTGCAATTGTATAATTAAAGAAAGATTTGAAATTGAAAAATAATCTACAACACATTACTGTATCCAATTTCACTACCGAATCAGGGGTGTTATATCCCACTGTTAAACTAAGCTATCACGTTTTTGGTGTAGACTTATATAAGGCACCTGTAGTTTTAATCAATCATGCCTTAACGGGAAATTCTAATGCAACGGGATTAAAAGGATGGTGGAATGATTTAATCGGTGAGACTAAAACAATTGATACGCAAAAATACTCGGTTCTAGCTTTTAATGTTCCTGGAAATGGAATGGACAACAACATCATTGATTCCTATAATGATTTTACTGCTAGAGATATTGCTCGATTATTTATCTACGGAATTAACTATTTAGAAATCGAACAGCTCTTTGCTATTGTCGGCGGTTCAGTTGTCGGCGGGATAGGATGGGAAATGGTAGCGTTATCTCCAAAAATTGCAAAAAACTTTATTCCTATCGCTACAGATTGGAAGGCTACAGATTGGATAATAGCCAATTGTTTTTTGCAAGAACAAATCCTTTTAAACTCCTCCCAACCAATAGAAGACGCAAGAACACATGCCATGTTGTGTTACAGAACGCCAGAATCATTAAAAGAAAAATTCAATACATCTTATAACTCTAATTTGGAGAATTTCTCGGTAGAAAGTTGGTTAATGCATCATGGAGAAAAGTTGCAAAAGAGATTCCAACTTGCTGCTTATAAAATGATGAATCATGTATTAAAATCAATTGATATTACACGTAACAGAGGCTCTTTTGAAGAGGTTGTCTCTGCCATCGAAGCCAATATCTACCTTGTTGCAATTGATTCTGATTTGTTTTTTACTTCAAATGAAAGCAAAAATACCTATAAAGAAATACTCAAATTAAAGAAAAATGTAAGTTATCATGAAATTAAATCAATTCATGGACACGATGCTTTTTTAATAGAATACAATCAGTTAAACACTATACTTTCCTCAATATTTAAATTCTCAAATCAACCTTGCTATGAATGTATTTGAAGTTATAAAACCAACTCAAGACCCCAAAAAAGAAAACCAAGTTAAAAAAGTAAATATTGCTATTTTTGGACATGGTCTTGTGGGCGGAACATTGATTAATCAAATTCTGGATTCTTTCGAAAAAATTATAAAAAGAAGAGATATTAAACTTTCTGTGTTTGCTATTGCTAATTCTAAGCATATTATTTTTAATAAAGAAGGATTTGATACAAATTGGAGGTCAGATATTGAGACTAAAGGGAATCATTACACCGTTTTCGATGTCATATCTTATGCCAAAGAGCATCATCTAGAAAATTTAATTGCTGTGGATAACACCGCAAGTAGCTCTTTTGTTGAAAATTATATTCCATTAGTCGAAAATGGATTTGATTTGGTTTCTTCGAATAAGATTGCTAACACCTTGAGTTATTCATTTTATAAAGAAGTGCGAAATGTTTTAGAAGAAAAACAAAAAAAATATCTTTATGAAACCAATGTTGGAGCAGGTTTGCCTCTTATTGATACTATAAAACTTTTGCATCTTTCAGGAGAGAATATTACTAAAATAAAAGGAGTTTTTTCAGGGACATTAAGCTATCTGTTCAACAATTATTCTATTCAAGAACGATCTTTTAGTGAGATTTTAAAAGAAGCAATTGCTAATGGATACACTGAGCCGGACCCTCGTGAAGATTTATGTGGAAATGATGTAGGGAGAAAATTATTGGTTTTAGCCAGAGAATTAGATCTTCAAAACGAGTTTGATGAAATCAATATTGAAAACTTAATTCAAGAACATTTAAGAGGCGTAACTAAGGAAGAATTCTTAAATCGATTAGAGGAGTTAGATGAAAAATATAGCACTATAAAAAGGAATCAAAAAGCAAATCATGTGCTACGCTATGTAGGTGAATTATCGGGTGATTTGCAACAAGACAAAGGAAATTTAGAAGTAAAATTAGTTTCTATCCCACAAAATAGCGCTCTAGGTCAATTGCAAGGTTCTGATTCTTATTTTGAAATTTACACTGAATCCTATGGAGATAGACCTATCGTGATTCAAGGTGCTGGTGCTGGTTCGGCAGTTACTGCTAGAGGAGTTTTTGGAGATATTTTAAGATTGTCAGACAAAGGATAAATTATGAAAATAACACTTAACAGAGTAAACGACAACTACCACTTTCAACTAAAAAATGAACGTGGACATATAGTAGATATTGACAATCGCTCCGAATTTGGAGGTGATGATTTAGGGGCAAGTCCAATGGAATTAATCTTGATGGCAGTTGCAGGTTGTAGTTCGATAGATGTGATTTCAATTCTAAAAAAACAACGACAAGAAATCACTTCTTTCAAAGTTGAGGTTGAAGGAGAACGAGTTCAAATTGAAGATGCCAAACCTTTTAAAGAAATTACAGTTGTTTTCTTATTAGAAGGTAAAATTGATTCGGAAAAAGCAATCCGAGCAGTTGAATTATCATTTGACAAATACTGTTCAGTTTCCAAAACATTAGAGCCGACAGCAATTATTAAATATAAAGTAATTTTAAATGACATTGAATTATGAGCGAACAAGAATTTGGTTTTGAAACTGAAGCCATACGGACTCAAATAGAACGTACTCAATACTTAGAACATTCTGTTCCATTATATATTTCTTCTAGTTTTGTGTTTGAAGATGCCGAAGATATGCGTGCTTCTTTCACGGAAGAAAAAGACCGCAATATTTACAGTAGATTCAGCAATCCAAATACATCTGAATTTGTAGAAAAGATTTGCAAAATGGAAGGAGCAGATGCGGGTTATGCTTTCGCAACAGGAATGGCGGCTATTTACTCAACTTTTGCTGCTTTATTAAATTCTGGAGATCATATCGTTTCTGCTGGAAGTGTGTTTGGATCGACTCATGCTTTGTTTACAACTTATTTTCCAAAATGGAATATCACCACTTCTTATTTTGATATCAATAAACCCGAAACAATAGAAAGTTTTATTACATCAAATACCAAAATCCTTTATGCAGAATCGCCTACTAATCCGGCAGTAGATATTATTGATTTAGAATTGTTGGGCTCTATTGCTAAAAAACATAACCTACTATTAATTATTGATAATTGTTTTGCCACACCATATATACAACAACCAATTAAGTTTGGAGCTGACCTAGTGGTACATTCGGCTACAAAATTAATTGATGGTCAAGGAAGAGTTCTAGGTGGAGTTACCGTTGGAAGAGAAGATATAATTCGCCAGATTTATTTGTTTTCAAGAAATACAGGACCTTCCTTATCTCCTTTCAATGCTTGGATTTTATCTAAAAGTTTAGAAACTTTAGCAGTTCGCGTTGAAAAACATTCTGAGAATGCCTTGAAAGTGGCAGAGTTTTTAGAAAATCATTCCAATGTAAAACTAGTAAAATATCCTTTCTTGAAATCGCATCCACAATATGAAATTGCCAAAAAACAAATGCGTTTAGGAGGCAATATTGTAGCTTTCGAAATTAAAGGTGGAATTGAAGCTGGGCGACAGTTTTTAGACAAAATTCAAATGTGTTCTCTTTCTGCTAATTTAGGAGATACTCGAACCATAGTAACCCATCCGGCTTCTACAACACATAGTAAATTAACAGTTGAAGAACGTTTGGCAGTAAGTATCACCGATGGATTAGTGCGAGTTTCGGTTGGGTTGGAATCTGTAATTGATGTTATAAATGATTTAGACCAAGCATTAAAATAAATTATAGAAAAGGTTAACTAAAGTATAGTAGTTTTGCAGTATCTAAAGTGACAAAATAAAAATATGTTAAAAATACAACAAGCAATAAAAGAAAGAATCCTAGTCCTAGACGGAGCTATGGGAACGATGTTACAACGCAACAACTTCTCCGAAGAAGATTTTCGTGGTGAGCGTTTCAAAGATTTTCCACATCCATTAAAAGGGAATAACGATTTACTTTCGATCACACAACCAGACGCTGTAAAGCATGTCCACCGTTTGTATTTTCAAGCAGGTGCCGATATCGTTGAAACCAATACATTTTCAGGAACTACAATTGGAATGGCTGATTATCATTTGGAAGATTTAGTTTACGAACTAAATTACGAATCCGCTAAAATAGCACGCCAAGTTGCAGATGAATTTCTTGACCGACCACGTTTTGTAGCAGGTTCTATAGGGCCAACAAACAGAACAGCTTCCATGTCACCCGATGTAAATGACCCTGGTTATCGTGCTGTTACCTTTGATGATTTAAAAGTTGCATACAAACAACAAGTTGAAGCTTTAATAGATGGTGGTTGCGATGTTTTATTAGTCGAAACTATTTTCGATACCCTAAACGCTAAAGCAGCACTTTTCGCAATTGAAGAAGTGAAAGAGAATAGAAATATTGATATTCCAGTAATGGTTTCAGGAACAATTACAGATGCTTCGGGAAGAACACTATCAGGTCAAACTGTTGAAGCGTTTTTAATATCAATTTCACATATTCCATTGTTAAGTATAGGATTCAATTGTGCTCTTGGAGCTGATCAATTAAAACCTTATTTAAAACGTTTGGCAATGAATACGCAATTGAATATTTCGGCACATCCAAACGCAGGTTTACCTAATGCATTTGGACAATACGACCAAACACCATTAGAAATGCAAGCCTTAATAAGAGAATACCTAAAAGATAATTTAGTAAACATAATAGGTGGATGTTGTGGAACAACGCCCGAACACATCAAAGCAATTGCAGATGTTGCCAAAGAATTCAAACCACGTATGGCAGTGACAAGTCGCGAATTGTCTGTGTAAGAAGAAGCAAAATAAAATATAAATGTCAAGAACAAACAAAATAAATTTACAACTTTCAGGCTTAGAACCGCTTTTTGTTGATGAAAATTCAATTTTCGTAAACGTTGGAGAACGCACTAATGTTACAGGTTCTCGCAAATTTCTTCGACTAATTAAAGAAGAAAAATATGATGAAGCACTTTCTGTTGCTAGAGAACAAGTAGAAGGAGGTGCACAAATCATAGACGTTAATATGGATGAAGGTATGTTGGATGGCGTTTATGCCATGACCAAATTCTTAAATCTAATTGCTGCTGAACCCGATATTGCTAGAGTTCCTGTGATGATTGACAGTTCCAAATGGGAAATCATCGAAGCTGGATTGAAAGTGATACAAGGAAAAGGTGTTGTAAATTCCATTTCACTTAAAGAAGGAGAAGAAGCATTTATTCATCATGCGAAGTTGATAAAAAGATACGGAGCAGCAGTAATCGTTATGGCTTTTGATGAAGACGGCCAAGCCGATACTTACGAAAGACGCATCGAAATTTGTAAAAGAAGTTATGATATTTTGGTTAACGAAGTTCATTTTCCAGCACATGACATCATTTTCGATCCCAATATTTTTCCAGTTGCCACTGGAATGGACGAACATAAATTGAATGCCTTAGATTTTTTTAGAGCTACAAAATGGATACGAGAAAATCTGCCATATGCTAATATTTCTGGAGGTGTGAGTAATGTTTCATTTTCGTTTCGTGGGAATGATAAAGTGCGTGAAGCAATGCATTCTGCTTTTCTTTATCATGCCATCAAAAATGGAATGACCATGGGAATTGTAAATCCAGAAATGCTTGAGATTTATGATGAAATTGACCCAATTCTTTTGGAACATGTTGAAGATGTTTTATTGAACAGAAGAGACGATGCTACTGAAAGATTATTAGATTTAGCTGAAACCTTCAAAGGAGATTTTAAAGTTAATGAAAAAGCCATTCAAGAATGGCGCAACGGTTCCGTTCAAGAGCGATTAACTCATTCGTTAGTAAAAGGAATTGACGAATTTATAGAAATTGATGTTGAAGAAGCACGTTTAACTTCTGAAAAAGCAATTGAAGTTATCGAAGTAAACTTAATGGCAGGAATGAATGTCGTTGGTGATTTATTCGGAAGCGGAAAAATGTTTTTGCCTCAAGTAGTGAAATCGGCTCGTGTAATGAAGAAAGCCGTTGCTTATTTATTACCATTTATTGAAGCGCAAAAAGATGGAAAATCATCTTCGGCAGGAAAAGTCTTGATGGCAACTGTTAAAGGTGATGTTCATGATATTGGAAAAAATATTGTAGCCGTAGTTTTGGGTTGCAATAACTTTGAAATAATTGATTTAGGAGTTATGGTACCGCCCGAAAAAATCATTCAAGCGGCAATAGAGCATAACGTAGATATTATTGGATTGAGCGGATTAATCACGCCTTCGCTTGATGAAATGGTTTATTTGGCTAAAGAATTAGATAAATTAAATATCAAAATTCCAATTATGATTGGTGGTGCAACTACTTCTCGAGCGCATACTGCCGTGAAAATTGCTCCAGAATACAAAGAAACAGTTATTCATGTAAATGATGCCTCGCGTGCTGTAACGGTAGCAAGTAATTTGCTGCAAGCAGAAACCAAAGAAGGTTATGCAAAAGCCATTCGTGAAGAATATGATAATTTGCGTGAAGGTTATTTGAACAGAAGTAGAGATAAAAATTATCTTTCTATTGAAGAAGCACGTAAAAACAAATTACAATTGGATTGGAACAATTTCAATCCAGTAAAACCAAATTTCATCGGAACAAAAACCGTTGAAGTTGAATTATCAGAACTAGTTGATTTTATTGATTGGACACCCTTTTTTCAATCGTGGGAATTGCACGGAAAATATCCAGCAATTTTAAAAGATGAAATTGTTGGAGAACAAGCCACAAATCTGTTTGAAGATGCTCAAAAAATGTTAAGTCAAATAGTTTCTGAAAAATGGTTGACTGCCAAAGGAATTCTTGGAATTTTCCCAGCAAATCAAATAAACGAAGATGATATAGAGATTAGTACTCGCGATACACAACTTACCACCTTCTTAACTTTAAGACAACAATCTCAAAAAACTGCAGGTGCACACAATATAGCCTTGGCCGATTTTATTGCACCGAAAGATTCAGGAAAGAAAGATTATATGGGCTGTTTTTGTGTAACAACGGGTTTTGGTGTGGATGAAAAAGCCCTTGAATTTGAAAAACAGTTGGACGATTACAATTCTATTCTGGTTAAAGCTCTGGGAGATAGATTAGCGGAAGCCTTTGCTGAATATTTACACCTAAAAGTACGCAAAGAACTTTGGGGTTATGCGTCGGAAGAACATTTGTCTAATCAAGAGTTAATCAATGAAGAATACAAAGGAATTCGACCGGCACCTGGGTATCCTGCTTGCCCCGACCATTTAGAAAAGCCAACTATTTGGAAATTATTAAATGTAGAACAAGAAATAGGAGTAACCTTAACCGAAAGTATGGCAATGTGGCCAGCAGCATCGGTTTCGGGATATTATTTTGCAAATCCAGAAAGTAAGTATTTTGGTTTAGGAAAAATTAAAGAAGATCAAATAATAGATTATGCCAAACGTAGAGGCGTTTCTACTGAAGTGGCAACAAAATGGCTTTCGCCAAATATTGCGGATTAAAAACAGATAACAAATAACAAAATGAAAGTAACTCAACATATAGAAAATGCTCAAGGAAAACCATTATTTTCTTTTGAGATTCTACCTCCTTTAAAAGGGCAAAATATCCAATCTATTTTTGATAGTATAGACCCATTGATGGAATTTAAACCACCATTTATCGATGTAACTTATCATCGTGAAGAGTATGAGTTTAAAGAGCTTCCAAGTGGTTTGTTGCAAAAGAAAGTTGTAAAAAAACGACCAGGAACTGTAGGCATTTGTGCAGGGATTCAGAATAAATATTCGGTAGATGCCATTCCTCATATTTTGTGTGGCGGGTTTACTAAAGAAGACACGGAAAATCTATTGATTGATTTGGATTTTTTAGGAATTGACAATGTTGTTGCGCTGCGAGGTGATGCTTTGAAAAATGAAACCTATTTTAAACCAGAAAAAGAAGGAAATGAATATGCATCAGAATTAGTTACTCAAATTAGCAATTTAAATAATGGAATTTATTTGGATGAAGACTTGAAAAATTCAGCTAAAACAAATTTTTGTATAGGTGTTGCTGGTTATCCTGAAAAGCACATGGAAGCACCAAGTTTAGATAGTGACATTCATTTTTTAAAAGAAAAAATTAAAAATGGAGCAGAATACATTATAACTCAAATGTTTTTTGACAATAAAAAATTCTTCGATTTTATTGATAAATGTAGAACAGCAGGAATTACTGTTCCAATTATTCCAGGATTGAAACCTATTGCCACTAAAAAACAACTGAATTTAATTCCACATCGATTTAGTTTAGAAATTCCAGACGATTTGATTATGGCAGTTGTAAAGGCAAAAGACAATGACCATGTAAAGCAAATTGGCATTGAGTGGTGTCTACAACAAAGTAAAGAATTAGTTGCTGCTGGAATTCCCGTATTACATTATTATTCTATGGGAAAAGCTGATAATATTAAGGCTATTGCAAAAGAAGTTTTTTAATTGGGTTTACACAAGAATCAAAATGTTAAACTTTCTCTTACTATAATTTAACGAGTTCAAAACAAATATATTCTTTTATATTTGTGCCGCTTAAATAAATTAGAATGAGGAAGTTTTGTTTATTAGTGTTATTAATGTCTTTGACGGGTTTTAGTCAAGATAATAAAGATAGTGATGCTATAGAAGTTTCTTTTTTCAGAGGAAATGTTATTCCTCATACAACTGATTTATATCATTTACAAGGTCATCCCGACGGAGTATTAATGAGTTTTATAAAACAAACTCACGGTAAAAGTGAATGGCAATCCGCATTTAATTTTCCTGATTATGGAGTTTATTTTGAATATCAAAATTACAATAATGATTTTCTTGGAAAAGTTTATGGATTAGGAGCTTTGTATAATTTTTATTTTTTAAATAGACATTTAGAACTGAAAGTATCCCAAGGCATAGGGTATGCAACCGACCCCTATAATAAAGTGACAAATAGTAAAAACAAGGCATTTGGTTCAATATTAATGGCGAATACCAATGTTGGGTTGTATTACAAAAAAGAAAATATTATTGATAAGTTGGGATTTCAGACCGGTTTATTGTTTACTCATTTTTCAAATGGAAGAACTAAAACACCCAATAGTGGTATCAATACATTATTGTTCAATTTAGGATTGAATTATGATTTTTCTAAAATCACAAAACGAAGTATCGATAGCACTTTAATACAGAAAAGTTATCGAGAATCAATTAAATATAATTTTGTGCTTCGTTCTGGAGTAAGTGAAAGTCCCGTAATTGGTAGTGGTCAGTATCCATTTTATCATATTGGTTTTTTTGCAGATAAACGGTTGAATCGAAAAAGTGTAATACAATTTGGTACGGAACTTTTTTTAACCAATTATTTAAAAGATTATATTAAATATATGTCCATTGCTTTTCCAGAAAAAAATGTAAGCCCAAATACTGATTATAAACGAGTAGGTGTTTTTGCTGGTTATGAATTGAGAGTTAATAGAATTTCACTTGAAGGTCAAATAGGATATTATGTTTATCAGCCTTTTAAAGAGACTATTTCAGTATATGATAGAATCGGGTGTAAATATTATTTTAATCCAAAATTATTTGCAGGTTTTTCGGTAAAAACTCATATGTTTGAAGCTGAAGCATTAGAATTTGGAATAGGAGTAAGATTATAAAGAAAAGCAATGAAAAAATGTATTTTAGTAGTAAGTCTCCTATTGGTTTTTATTTCTTGCGAAAAACCGAGTGAATGTATTGAAAATACAGGGGATATTGTAAAAAGAACTATTCCAGTAAATCCGTTTGCCAGAATTAAAATATATAAAGGTATAGCTGTAGTAATTACGCAAGGAGATATATTCAAAGTTGAGGTGCAAAGCGGAAGCAATATTATAGATAATATTGAAATGGATCAAGTTGGTGATCAATTGATTTTTAAGGACAATACTACTTGCAATTGGTTGAGATCTTATGGACAAACTATAGTTTATATAACAACTCCCACACTTTCAGAAATTTATTCAAAAACCGATAGAGATATTAGTTGCAATGGTGTTTTAACTTATCCCGTTATTAGAGTCTATGCGTTAGATGTAGATGGAGATGGTGAAGATGCTGCGGGTACAGGAGATTTTCATTTGAATGTCAATAATTCTCAATTAGTAATAGAAAACAACAATGTTTCTAGGTATTATATTTCTGGTAATACAGATGAAGCACTTTTAAATTTCTATGCTGGTGATGGTCGTATAGAAGCTCCAAATTTAATTGCACAATCTATCAAAGTTTACGATAGAGGTTCTAATGATATGATTGTAAGACCAATTCAAAGTATTACAGGAACTATGGTTAGCACAGGGAATATAATATTGATGGACCACCCTCCAATAGTTGATGTACAACAATTGTATATGGGGCATATTATTTATAATTAGACACTTATTATTTTGAAGTTTTCTCTCTAAAAATAGTTTCCAGGTTTTTGCTTTTGAGATTGATTTGAAGTGTTTTTAATCCATTTTCTTGGGCAAAATCAAAAACAGATGAACGTTTATCTTCTTTAGTTTCAAAAGTTAACTCCCATACTTTATTATGAATGTTTCTGTAGGATTTTAAATTGGATAAGGTATCGAATAATTTTTCATTTACTTCTTTATCGAATTCTACTTCGATAACTTGTTCCATTAATTCAGAAACCAATTTATTTAGTTTTTTATCGGTAACTATTTTTCCTTCATTAATGATAATGACTCTGTCGCAAATAGCTTCAACCTCTTGCATTATGTGTGTTGAAAGAAAAACAGTTTTGTTTTTACCAACATTTTTAATTACGTTTCTAATTTCTACCAATTGATTAGGGTCTAAGCCTGTGGTAGGTTCGTCCAAAATTAAAACATCAGGATTGTGTAAAAGCGCTGTTGCCAATCCAACTCGCTGACGATAACCTTTAGATAACTGCCCAATTTTTTTATGGCTTTCTGAAGTTAAGCCAGTCAATTTAACTACTTCTTCAATTCGTGATTTAGCCACTTTATACACATCGGCATTAAAAGCCAAATATTCGCGTACATATAAATCTAAATACAAAGGGTTGTGTTCTGCTAAATAACCAACCGAAAGTTGCACTGCTTTTTGATTTTCATTTACATCATTACCATTAACCGAAGCTTTGCCTTCATCGGCATTTATATAAGTAGTCAAAATTTTCATTAAAGTAGATTTTCCAGCACCATTGGGACCAAGAAAACCAACAATTTCTCCTTTCTTTACTGAAAAAGAAACATTGTCTAATGCTTTTTGAGTACCATAACTTTTTGAAATATTTTGAACTTCTATAGACATAACTTGATATTTGTAGCAAATGTAATAAATACTAAGAGAAATTAAAATCAATAATGTTAATAACGGTTAAATAGCCTTTTTATGATTTTACGAAAACGTTTCCGTAACTTTTTTTTAATTTTTTGTAATGGCTTAACATTTTTTGTTACTTTAGCAAAACATAAAACAGCAATGACCACAAAAGTAAACACATATTTTAGCTATTTCTTTTATTTCTTCTTCGGACAGAAAAAGGGATTGGTATTGTGTTATGTGAAAAAGTAAAAGACGAAACAAACAATATATAATCCCGATGTAAATCGGGATTTTTTTTTGAATATAATGAAAGAAAAAATTGCCATACAAGGAATAAAAGGATCATTCCATCATCAAGTTGCCTTAGAATATTTTCAAGAAAATGTTACTATTAATGAATGTTTATCCTTTGAAGCGCTTGCCGATAGTTTGCTAAGCAATCTATCACAATTAGCCGTTATGGCTATAGAAAATTCTATTGCGGGTTCTATTATTCCAAATTATGCGTTGATTGACGACAATAATTTTTATATTATAGGCGAATATTATTTGGATATTATTCAAAATTTGATGGGGTTAAAAGAGCAACGTTTTGATGAAATTCAAGAAGTACATTCGCACCCTATGGCGCTGTTGCAATGTATGGATTTCTTGAAAAAACATCCACAAATCAAATTAGTAGAAGATAAAGATACCGCTGAGACTGCAAGAAGAATTCATCAAAATCAAATAAAAGGAATTGCTGCAATTGGAAGTAGAGTAGCCGCGGAATTATATGACTTAAATATAATTGCGCCAGAAATTCAAACAGTCAATAACAACATGACTCGTTTTTTTATCATTAGTAAAGAAAAGGAAAAAGGTAATAATGACGAAATTAACAAAGCGTCATTAAAATTTGAATTGGATGATACACCAGGAAGTTTAGCAACAGTCTTAAATGTAATGACTAATTGCAAGCTAAATTTAACCAAAATTCAGTCAATGCCCATTATAGAAACTCCTTTTCAATACTCATTCTTTGTAGATGTAGTTTTTGAAAAATACAAACATTATGAAAAAGCGACAAAGATTTTACAATTGATGACCAATCATTTTAAGGTGTTAGGAGAATATAAGAATAGAAAAATATGATTACAACAGCAAAAAGACTTGATAGTGTTCAGGAATACTACTTCTCAAGAAAATTAAAAGAAGTAAGACAACTCATGTCTGAAGGAAAACCTATTATCAATATGGGTATTGGAAGTCCAGATTTGGCTCCGCATTCATCAGTAATTGAGGCGATACAAAATGCATTATTTGATGAAAAAGCTCATGAGTATCAAAGTTATCAAGGATTGCCTGAATTGCGTCAAGGTTTTGCTGATTTTTATGCAACTAATTTCAATGTTGAATTAAATTCAGTTAACGAAATTCTTCCATTGATGGGTTCCAAAGAAGGAATTATGCATGTTTCATTAGCTTTTTTGAATGAGAATGATGAAGTATTAATTCCAAATCCGGGATATCCAACCTATGCTTCTGTAACAGAATTGGTTCAAGCTAAAGCAATTTATTATGATTTATGTGAAAACAATGGTTGGCAACCCGATTTTGAAGAACTTGAAAAAAAGGATTTATCTAAAGTGAAATTGATGTGGGTTTGCTATCCGCATATGCCAACAGGAGCCAATGCAACTTTAGACTTGTATCAAAAACTAATTAATTTCGGAAAAAAACATAATATTTTAATTGTAAATGACAATCCGTATAGTTTTGTTTTGAATAATAATCCGTTGTCAATTTTTCAAATTGAAGGTGCGAAAGAAATTGCTTTGGAATTAAATTCTTTGAGTAAAACCTTCAATATGGCAGGTTGGCGTGTGGGGATGGTTGCAGGAAACGCTAGTTTGATTGATGCAGTTCTAAAAGTAAAAAGCAATATGGATAGCGGAATGTTTTATGGTATTCAAAAAGGGGCTATTGCTGCTTTACAATTGGGGAGAGATTGGTTTGAAAGTCAGAATGAAATTTATTCAAAAAGAAGAAATCTAATCTTTCAATTGGCTCAAAAAATGAATTGCGCTTTTGATATCAATTCTGTTGGATTGTTTGTTTGGGCAAAATTACCTGAGGGGAAACAATCAGAAGAATTTATAGATTATTTATTATATGAAAAACATTTATTTCTGACGCCAGGAACTATTTTTGGGAACAATGGCGAAGGATACATTCGATTTTCATTATGTGTAAAAGAAGAAAATATAGTAGAAGCAATAAAGAGATTTCAATAGCAAAAATCAATATCAATCAAAATAGATTGAAAATTTCCCAAATTATTAAAGTTTGATTTTTGAAGTTGTAATTGATTTTTGAAATTGAAAAAATAAATAGAATATGAAAGTATTTATAATAGGAACAGGATTAATAGGAGGTTCAATGGCATTAGATATGAAATCAATTTATGATGATGCGACTATTTTTGGAATTGATGCTGATGAGAAACATCTTTATGAAGCACTACATCTCGGAATCATTGATGAAAAATCAACTGAAAGTGATTTAATTAACGCAGATTTAGTGATTGTTTCGGTGCCAGTTGATGTCGCTTTAGTAATTTTGCCCAATATTTTGAATGCGATTGGAGAACAAACATTGGTTTTTGATGTTGGATCTACTAAAAGTCCAATATGTGATGTTATTTCAACTCATCCGAAAAGGAGAAACTTTATGGCATGTCATCCAATTGCAGGTACAGAGTTTTCAGGACCCAAAGCAGCAATTAAAGGCTTGTTTGAAGGCAAAACCAATATCATTTGTGAGGTGGAAAAGACCACTTTCAAATTGCAAGAAAAAGGAATGGATTTGTTTAAAAAATTAGGAATGCGCATACGTTATATGGATCCAAAATCGCACGACAAACACATTGCTTATGTCTCGCATTTGTCACACATAAGTTCTTTTATGTTAGGTAAGACAGTCATTGAAAAAGAGAAAGACGAACAAGATATTTTTGATATGGCAGGATCTGGTTTTGAAAGCACCGTACGTTTAGCTAAAAGCTCCCCAGCCATGTGGACTCCCATTTTTAAACAAAATAAAAAGCAGGTGGTAAAGTCGCTAGAGGAATATATTTTGAATTTGACTCATTTTAAAGAGTTACTTGAAAATGATAAGTATGAAGAGGTATTTAATGAAATGCAAAACACGAATAGAATTAAAGAAATACTAAACAGGTAGTAGGTTTTAGGTGATAGGTTTTAGGAATTTTTCCAAACTTACAACCTACAACCCACGAATTACAACCTAAATAAAAATGGAAAATAATAAAGAAATGAGAACGTGGTTGAATGATTTTAATTTGCCACACCCAATTGTAATCGCTGGACCATGTAGTGCAGAAACAGAAGAACAAGTTTTGAAAATTGCTCATGAATTGAAAGATTCAAAAGTATCGGTTTTTAGAGCGGGAATTTGGAAACCAAGAACACGTCCGGGAGGATTTGAAGGCGTGGGTGAAATAGGTTTGAAATGGTTGCAAAAAGCCAAAGCAGAAACAGGTTTGTTGATGGCGGTTGAAGTAGCCAACGCCGCTCATGTGAAGTTAGCATTAGAGCACGATATAGACGTGTTATGGATTGGTGCACGAACTACCGTCAACCCATTCGCAGTGCAAGAAATTGCAGATGCCTTGCAAAATACTGATAAAATTGTCTTAATAAAAAACCCTGTGAATCCAGATTTAGCTTTGTGGATTGGTGGTGTAGAGCGATTGTATAATGCAGGAATTAAAAAGCTAGGAATTATTCATAGAGGGTTTTCAACGTATGAAAAAACTAAATATAGAAACAATCCTGAATGGCAAATTGCTATTGATTTCCAACATAAGTTTCCTGATTTACCATTAATTATTGATCCATCACACATTACGGGGAATAGGGAAATGATTTTTCAAGTGTCGCAAGAAGCATTGGATTTGAATTATGACGGGATGATTATTGAAACACACATTGATCCTGATAATGCATGGAGTGATGCTGCTCAACAGGTAACTCCAAGTCATTTAAAAAAAATCATTTTCGATTTAACTATCCGTAAAGAAACCGATGAAGCTGATGATTACCAACAAAGACTAAACAAATTGCGTGGAAAAATAGATGAATTTGATGCTAAATTATTAGACGTTATTGGAAAAAGAATGAAGGTAGCTGAAGATATTGGTGCTTTAAAAAAAGAAAAAAACGTAGCGGTTTTGCAAAACAAACGATGGAATGAAATTCTTGATAAAATGGTAGCTGACGGAAATCAAAAAGGATTGAGTGAAGAGTTTATTGTTCAATTTTTCAAAGCCATTCACCAAGAAAGTATTACACATCAAGAGAAAATATTTAATCAATTATGAATTGCGAATTACGAATTACGAATTAGGTAATGTAAATATGTTGTAATTTTGCAATTCATAATTCGTAATTTACAATTCATAATTAAATATGACAGGTATCGTTTATAAATCTACCGGAAGTTGGTATACCGTGAAATCAAATCAAGGCGATTTTATGGAATGTCGTATCAAAGGAAAATTCAGAATTAAAGGAATCAAGAGTACCAATCCAATTGCTGTTGGTGATATTGTAGATTATGATTTAGATGAAAGCTCTGACGTTGTTACAGGAACGATAAATAACATTCATGACAGAAAAAATTATATTGTTAGAAAATCAGTGAATTTGTCTCATCAAATGCACATTATTGCTTCCAATTTAGATTATGTTTTTCTTTTGATTACCGTAAATAATCCTCCAACAACCTTTAATTTTATTGACCGATTTTTAGTTACTGCTGAGGCTTATGGAATTGAAACGATTTTAGTTTTCAATAAGATTGACACTTTAGATGAGCTAACTTTGGATGAACAATTGTATATGCAACATGTGTATCAAGAAATTGGATATAAATGTTTGCGTGTTTCAGCTAAGGAAAGTAAAGGAATTGAAGAATTGAAGCAACTTATGATTGGAAAGACTACTATGTTTTCGGGTCATTCTGGAGTTGGAAAATCTACTTTAGTGAATGCTTTAGAACCAAGTTTACATCTTAAAACCAAAACCATTTCAGAGCAAAGTATGCAGGGTCAACATACTACAACTTTTGCAGAAATGTATGATTTGTCTTTTGGAGCCAAAATCATTGATACCCCAGGAATCAAAGGTTTTGGAATTGTGGATATGGAGAAAGAAGAAATCAGTGGTTACTTTCCAGAATTTTTTAAGTTGAAAGATCAATGCAAATTCAATAATTGTTTGCACAAAGAAGAACCAAAGTGTGCTATAAAAAATGCTTTAGAAGAAAACAAGATTTCATGGACACGTTATAACAGTTATCTGAAAATATTAGAAGGTGATGATGAACATTATCGCACCGATATTTACAATGATGATAGAATTGCAAGTGACGAAACAAGGAATAAATAGTTTTCAGTAGCAGTTTTTAGTTTTCAGAAATCAAATTCATTAATTGTTAATCTTCATGAAAGCAGTAATCCAAAGAGTTTCTCAATCATCAGTAACCATTGACAATAAAATCGTAGCTGAAATTCAAAAAGGCTTACTCGTTCTTATTGGAATTGAAGATTCAGATTCTCAAGAAGATATTCTTTGGTTAACCTCTAAAATTGCTAATCTTCGCATTTTTGGAGACGAAAATAATGTTATGAATTTGTCCTTAAAAGATATTGATGGAGAAATTATAATCGTCAGTCAATTTACACTTCACGCCTTAACTAAAAAAGGCAATCGACCATCTTATATAAAAGCTGCTAAACCTGAAATTGCTATACCAATTTATGAAAATTTTATCTCTCAAATGGAATTAGAACTAGGTAAACAAGTGCAAACTGGTCAATTTGGCGCCGATATGAAAGTTTCACTGTTAAATGATGGTCCTGTAACCCTTATTATGGATACAAAAAACAAAGAATAAATTTAATTTTATTAAAAGCGACTCATTTCGTCGTTAAGTGACTAACTATTAATTTTTATAGAATGAAAAATATAGTTTTTACCATTCAATAAACTATTTTTAAAACATTTTTTTTTCAAAATCCAACAAAAAAATATATTTTCTCAATAGAATTATTATAAAACCAATTGATTTTATTTAAAACCCAATGGGAATTATTATTTTCCCAACGGGTTTTAAATAAAAGTAATTTGTTTTGTATAAAACCCAATGGGAATTGTTGTTTTCCCAACGGGTTTTAAATAAAAATGATTTGTTTTGCTTAAAACCCAACGGGAATTGTTATTTTCCCAACGGAAATAATATAAAAATAATTTGTTTTATATAAAACCCAATGGAAAATTTATAAACCCAATTAGTTTTTCTATTCAATTAATAAATTTATCAAAATTTAATAATCAATTTTATGATTTTGTTATACTATCAAAGCAGCTATTTATAGAGGTCTTTAAAAATAATAATAAAATAAAGTGTAAATCTATATTTTATTAAATAAATTCTTATTTTTGATTAAACCCTTCTGCAATGAGATATAATTATTTTCTCCCTGTTTTTATTTTATTCGTTACTATGATCAAAGCTCAAACTATTGATTATTCTTCACTAATACTTCATGAAAATCTAAAGGAAAATGCTAATAGTATTATAAGGAATCAATCAATTATTATTGATATTGCTTCTCAAAAATCTATGGTTGTCAAAACGACAAAAGTGATTACAGTTTTAAATTCAAAGGGAATAAGTAATGTTGACGCTAGAGAATATTATAGTAATTCTGAAAAAATTCTATCCATTCAGGCAGTTATTTACAATTCTTTTGGTAAAGAAATCAAGAAAATTAGAAAGAGTGATTTTAAAGACCAAAGTGTAGCAGATGGTTTTTCAATTCTTACTGATGGTAAGGTTCTTTTTTTAGACTATACACCAACAGATTATCCATATACAGTTGTTTTTGAAAGTGAAACTAAAAGTTCTAATACAGCATTTATTCCAAATTGGAGTCCAATTGACGACTATTTTGAAAGTGTTCAAAAATCTGAAATTACAGTTAATTATCCATCTGATTTAGGCTTTAAACATAAAGAGTTTAATTTTGAAGGGAAAGATATAAAGAAAAAGGAACAGGTGAATAGTATTAGCTTTTCAGTTGAGAATTTAGTAGCCGAAAAACCAGAAGATTATTCACCCATTTCAACTAAAATTCTACCTGAAGTAAAATTTGGATTAGAAAAATTTTGTCTTGAAGGTGTTGAAGGAACTGCTAAAACCTGGGAAGATTATGGAAAATGGATGTATAATTCATTGCTAAAAGATACCGAAGAAGTTTCTGATGAGACTAAATCAAAAATTAAAGCACTTGTTGGTAACGAATCTGATCCTATTAAAAAAGCCAAGATAATTTATCAGTATGTTCAAGATAAAACACGATATGTGAGTATTCAATTAGGGATTGGAGGTTGGAAACCTATGCTAGCAAAAGATGTAGATCGATTGGGATATGGTGATTGTAAAGCATTGTCAAATTATACAAGAGTGCTCTTGAAGTCTGTTGGGGTTGATGCTTTTTATACTCAAATTTATGGCGACAGAAGCATAAAAGATTTTGATAAGGATTTTGTTACTATGCAAGGGAATCATATTATTTTGACAATACCAACTAACGATAAAATGGTGTTTTTAGAATGTACGAGTCAAACAATTCCATTTGGATTTCAAGGTAATTTTACAGATGACAGATATGCTTTAATGGTAAAACCTGAAAAAGGAGAGATCATTAAAACGAATGACTATGATGAAAAATTAAGTTCACAAGTTTATAAAGGGAATTATGCTATCGATTTGGAAGGTAATTTAACGGGTAATGTAACTATTAAGTCGAAAGGAATTCAATATGATAATGTTTTTTCTATTGAAAAAAAATCAAAAGAAGAGATTGATAACTATTATAAATCACATTTTTATTGGATAAACAATTTGAAAATGGATAAAATTAAATTCAATAACAATAAAGAAAATATTGAATTTGCTGAGGATTTACAAATAAGTGCAACAAGTTATGGTAAAAATAATGGAGATGTAATGATGATTCCGATTAATGTTTTCAACCAAGATGCCAGTATTCCACAACGTTATAGAGTTCGCAAAAATCCATTTGAAGTTTCAAGAGGGTATTATGATGAAGATGAAATTCAAATCAATCTTCCAGATGGCTTTAAATTAGAGGCAAAACCAGAGAATATTGAAATAAAAGATAAATTTGGTTTATATAAAATGGAACTTGTTGTGCTTAGCCCGAGTAAATTATTATACAAGCGATCGTTATTAATGAATAAAGGTTTTTATGACAAATCTGAATATGAAAACTTTAGAAGCTTTAGAGAAAAAATTGCAAAAACCGATAATTCGAAAATAATTCTAACCAAACAATAGCCAAAATGAATAAAGTAATTTTAATTATTACATTAATAATTTTAAGTAATTATACTGTATGGTCACAAAAGCATGAACTTGGAAATGTTACTAATGATGAACTTAAAGAGAAAATAAATGCTAAGGATACATCAGCTGTAGCTACTATTTTATTTGAAAAAGGGAAGACTTATTTTGATTATAAACAAAATGAAGGTTTTTTCGTAATGACTGAAGTTGAAATGAAAATAAAAATTTATAAGAAAGGCGGCTATGAATGGGCGAATTCAGAAGTTCCTTTTTATATAGGAAGTTCAAATAGAGAATCGGTTTCTTTTTCAAAAGCAGTGACTTATAATTTAGTGAATAATCAAATAGAGAAAACAAAATTAAAAAGCGAAAATGAATTCTCCGAGCAGAAAAACAAATATTTAGGATTTAGAAAAATAGTAATGCCTAATGTTAAAGAGGGCTCAATAATAGAATATAAATATACAATCAGATCACCTTTTATATCAAATTTTCCTGATTGGAAATTTCAAAGAAGCATTCCAGTTAATTATTCAGAATATATGACAGATATTCCAGAATATTATTTTTATAATGTTCATAGAAAAGGAGTATTAACCCCTACAGAAGTAAAAGATAAGTTTAGTAAAACACTTCAATTAGACGATATGGTTGCTCCTCATGGAAGAGGAGGAGGCTATGTTCATGATATAGAGAATATTAATTATGTTGACAATCGTACTATCTATGTCTTAGAAAATATTCCAGCGTTAAAGGAAGAATCGTATATTAATAACATAGAAAATTATGCATCTTCTTTAGAGTTTGAACATTCAGGAACTCAAATGCCTCAAAAAGCATTCGAGTCTTTTTCCACAACTTGGGGAGATGTTGCAAAAAAGATTTATGAAAGCGATAGTTTTGGTAGTCAATTAGATAAAAACAATTACTATGAAGATGATTTAAAAACTTTACTTCAGGGATTGACTACTAATGAAGAAAAAGTAGCCACAATTTTTAGTTATGTTCAATCAAGAATGACTTGGAATAAATACAATAGTTATTATTGTGATGGAGGCGTTAAAAAAGCGTATCAAGATAAAACTGGAAATTCAGCAGAAATAAATCTAATGTTAGTATCTATGTTGCGTTTTGCAGGATTAGATGCAAATCCTGTTTTGGTAAGTACTCGTGCCAATGGTGTGGCTCTTTATCCAAGCAGAACAGCCTATAATACTGTAATTGCTTCTGCAATGATTGATGGCAAACTTATTTTGTTAGATGCTACTAGTAAATATTCTTTACCTAATATTTTACCATCGCGTGATTTAAACTGGTTTGGAAGAATAATAAGAAAAGATGAAACATCTGATATGGTAGATCTAATGCCAAATTTGTCTTCTCAAGATGTGGTAAATATGTTAGCAACAATTGATGCTAAAGGACAAGTTTCAGGAAAAGTACGAGAGCAATATTTGGATTATAATGGGTTGCGATTTCGAGAAAATTATTCAGGAGTATCCAAAGAATCCATAATGGAAAAAATGGAAAAAAGAAATAGTGGACTTGAAGTTTCAGACTACGATTTAAATGATAAAGATTTGGGAGAGCCAGTTGTTGAAAAATATGCCTTTAAAGATTCTAATGAAGCCGATATTGTAGGTGGTAAACTATATTTTTCTCCATTGTTACAGTTTGCCACTAAGGAAAATCCATTTAAACAAGAAACAAGAGAATTTCCAGTTGATTTTTCATTTCCTTCGAAAGATAAATACATGTTAAATATTACTATACCTGATGGTTATCAAATAGAAAGCTTGCCTAAACCAGTTGCTCTAGCTATGGATAAAGGATATGGTAATTTCAGTCTGGCGATTTCAAACACAGATAATCAAATTCAAGCTACAATTATTTTAAATATTAATACTTCAATTGTTCCGGCGGAGGATTATGATACTTTAAAAGAATT
>CAIWKX010000046.1 GCA_903913315.1 uncultured Bacteroidota bacterium
ACTCACTCACTCACTCACTCACTCCCTCCCTCCCTCTCTCCCTCCATCTGGATGGCGGATTGCCATGTTCTTGCCCCTGTGCGCCTGCGTGAAGCAGTTGTGTGTGTACCGCGAGAGAATTAGTGAGAGTGAGGGAGGGAGAGAGACAGGGAGAGAGAGAGGGAGAGAGGGAGAGGGACAGAGAGAGAGAGAGAGAGAGAGAGAGAGAGAGAGTGCTGCTAAGTGTCCCATCCCTCAAAAATACCTGGTGGTCTCTCACTATCCCCCACCAAGCCACCAGTTATGAAAACCAAAACCATAATAGGTCCACAGATTGAAACTATATTATAAAAATAAAATAATAATAAATTCATTAGAAAAAAAATAATAAATTCATCAGAAAAAATTTAGAAAAATAATCAGAAAAGTTTTTAGAAAATAAAAATAAAAATAGTTTGTAAAAATTCTAATAAAAAATAAAATTTTAGAAAATCAGAACTACATGCAACAAAGCATGGTTAAATATTGGTCCTATGATAAATCTGATGTGTTTTTTGGATTCCTCACCATGTCCACATAAATATTCATGTATGGAACATTCAGTGAATCCAAATATTAAGAAAGTTATGGACATTTGAAGTAGCTCACATCTGCTACTTATACAAGTTTTTTCTGTCTAAGTCCAAAAACCACCTCAGCCTAGTTGGTTAAACGATGGGCTAGCATGCGTAAGGTTTTGGGTTCGATTCCTGGCATCTCCAACCAAAAAAAAAATGTTGGATTTCAGATTTTTAAAACATTATAAAAATTTTAAAGCAAAAATGACATTTGAAAGGTTGCGTTTTTAAAACTATAAAATATTATAAAATCTCAACGTTTCGCGAAAAGTTGTGTTTTTGCAACTTTTCACCATTTTTTCTATAATTCAGTAAATAATAAGAATTAGACAATAAAAATGGCACTTCTAGGCACCAATTTTTTCCCCTGATTCAGATAAATTAAGTATTACAACACCATTCCAGTTATTTTTTGAGATATTTCAAATTTGTCATTTTTTGGTTGTTCTTTTAGTTCTTCCTGAATCAAGCATATTTTCAATTAATTTATTATCAGGGTTTTTTGTATTTAATAATTGTTTTAATTCTGAATTGTTTGCTGCTTTACCTATCTTATTTTGTTTATTACTAATTGCTTGTTCTTGCTTTGATTTCTCAGGTAGTTTGATTACATTACCTTTAACTAATTGTAGTTCTTTCCTAGGATACAATTCATTGTCAACCTTATATACTCCATTATGATAATCTTTCTGAACTGTATGTAAATCAGTGCTCCATTGCTCTTTAAATCCTTTAGGTGTCTTATGTACTAACTGTAGTCTCACATCATCCCCAATATCTATATCTGGATAATTACCTGTCTTTGCTTTATTTCTTAATTTCATTGCAATTTGTATTTCATTCTTTTTGTTTACCTCATTAGGTGCTACTCCAGTGGCTGAGTGCTTAGTATTATTATATGCATCTAATACCTGTGGTAAAAACTCACTCCAATTTTTAGTATTATGTAATTTCATATACTTTACTAGCTTATATTTTATATTTTTGTTGAATGCTTCAATAATTGGTGCATGTGCTAAAGCAAATATTATTGTTATGTTGTGTTTATCCAGTAATTTTTGGAATGTTGCATTTTTAAATTCACTGCCTTGGTCTGAATATATTGTTTTAGGTACACCAATATTAGATAATATCTTATTAAAAGCATCTGCTACTGTTGATTGCTCCCTATCTTTGAGTGGTATTACATCTGCTTTTTTACTAAATACATCTATACATGTAAGCAAATATTTATAATTATGATTGAACCAACTACTACTCATATAAACCAAATCAATTTGAAACTGTTCTAATGGGTGTTCTGCTACATATGATACCTTTGAATAATGTAATTTACTTGTTTGTGTTGTTTCT
>CAIWKX010000047.1 GCA_903913315.1 uncultured Bacteroidota bacterium
CAGATGCATCCAACAACGGAAAATTTGTAAATCAAGCCCTTTCCTCTGGCAATTATGCATTGAATTCCTCTCTAGTGCTTTGGAATGGAAACTATATCAACAAAAACATCCAACAAAAAGATTTGGTGGCTCAAACCAATTACCTACTTGTAGAACAATCCAAAAACAACCTCGTCCTACTCATTACACAAAACTATTTGTCCATTTTATTAGCCAAAGAAAACCTCAAATACATCAACGATTTGGTCACTACTTCTAAAAGCCGATTGAAACAAGGACAACAATTATACGATGCCGGAAGCACAGCCAAAATCAGTGTCTTACAATTGGTAGCACAACAAGCATCGGATGAATACCTGAAAATACAAACCGAAAACACCATCAAACAAAATACATTAGCACTAAAACAGCTCTTGCAACTGCCTACTTCTTATGCTTTTGATGTTGAAACGCCTGCCGATTTAGACGTCATCACCTTAGTTCCTCCTTTAGAAACGGTGCAAAACAATGCGATGCAAAACTTTCCAGAGATAAAAATTGGACAAATGAATAAAGATATAGCCCAATTGACTATCTCCAAAGCCAAAGCTAATTTCTTACCTACGCTAACCGCCAATGCCGGCATTGGATCGGGCTATACTTCAATTCTAAACAATGCTGGATATGCTTCATCCAATTATTTTACACAAACGGGAAATAATTTTTACCAACAAATAGGCGTTACCTTATCCGTGCCCATATTGACCAATCGAACCAATAAAACGAATCTAGAAAAAGCGAAAATTAGTTTCAAACAATCGGATTTCAATTTTAAAAATACCTCATTGGTATTATCCCAACAAGTGGAACTAGCCTATATCAATGCCACCAACGCACAAGAAGCCTATCAGGCAGCTAGTAAACAACTGATTGCCGTTACCGAAAGCTACCGAATTCTAAACGAAGAATACAAACTTGGCGGTATCAATTCGTTTGATTTATTACAACAAAAAAACCAATACGTACAAGCTATTCAAGCCTTTACACAATCAAAATACACTGCCATTTTACAAGAAAAAATATATGATTTCTATAATGGCACTAAAATAAAATTATAAGATGAAAAAATGGATTATAATATCAGTAACAATTCTAGTCGTTGGTATCGGAGTGTATTATGTGATCAATCATAAAAAAGCAACGAAGGAAACGTTTACCACCAGCAAAGCACAGTATGGCTATATTGCCAAAAGCATTACGGCTACTGGAACGGTACAGCCTGTTGATACTGTGGCAGTCGGTTCGCAAGTATCGGGAGTGATAAAAAAAATCTATGTGGATTTCAATACGGTAGTTAAAAAAGGACAGTTAATTGCCACCATCGACCCGTCTATTATTTTAGCGCAAAAACAACAATCTATGGCCAACCTTGCCAATGCAGAAGGCAACTTGAAATACCAACAAAGCACCTATGAACGTCAAAATAAATTATTTGCTATGGGTGCCATCAGCAAAGCCGATTACCAAGTAGCGTTAAACAACTTTATCTCCGCCAAAGCGGCTGTCGATAATGCCAAAGCACAGTTAAAAATTACGACTCAAAACTTGTTTTACACCAATATTTATTCACCAATTGACGGGATGATTCTCAATAAAAATGTGAGTGAAGGGCAAACCATTGCTGCCAGTTTCAACGCCCCAACACTCTTCATTATTGCCAAAGACCTTACCAAAATGCAAGTTCGTGCTGCTGTTGATGAAGCCGATATCGGAGATGTTAAAACCGGTCAAAATGTTAGTTTTACCGTAGATGCTTTTCCTGATGAAATATTCAAAGGCACGGTGCAACAAATTTTACTCCATGCTAAAGTGACCGCCAATGTAGTTACGTATACCACGCTTATTAATGTGGACAATACGAGCTTGAAACTAAAACCAGGGATGACTGCAAGCATCAATATTTACACCAAAGAAGATGCTAAAGCCTTGCTAATTCTATCTAAAGCACTATTCTTCAAACCCGATAGTATCGCCGTCAAACAATATGTTATTATCAATGCTAAAAAACAAAAACCAAGTGACGCTGAAAATACAACGATTCAAAGAGCCAAAGTTTGGACCCAATCAGGAGATACTTTGACTGA
>CAIWKX010000048.1 GCA_903913315.1 uncultured Bacteroidota bacterium
ATTTAGCAATATATTTCTGTTGATGTTTGCGATAATCAAGTCGTAGTGTTTGTCTTTTAGCACAGCCGCTTCTCCTTCATACACTGTTATTTGGTGGCAATTGTTGCGTTCTGCGTTTTCAATCGAATTCAAATAGCACCAATTGTCAATATCGATAGCATCGATGGGTTGGGCGCCTTTCATTTCGGCTAGGATGGCTAGAATGGCGGTTCCACAGCCCATGTCTAGGGTTTTCATTCCGGTTACATTCATTTCCAACAGGTGCTGAATCATCATGTGGGTTGTTTCGTGGTGACCGGTGCCAAAACTCATTTTGGGTTCGATAATAATATCGAATTCCGCGTTGGTTTTGGGGTGAAAGGGGGCACGAACGTGGCATTTTCCATCTACGTCAATGGGTTCGAAATTCTTTTCCCATTCTTCATTCCAGTTGACTTGGTCTATTTCTTCGATATGGTATGAAATTGTAAATTCGGGTGAATTTAGGATATAGATATCATCTAACACGTCTTCGCTCCATAAGTCTTTTTGAATGTAGGCTACAATTCCTAAATCGGTTTCAATAAAGCTTTCAAAAGGTTTTTCTCCTAATTCGGCAATCAGTATTTCTGCACCTAGTTCTTTTGGTTCAATGGTAAAATGGTAACCTAGATATATATTTGACATGTGTTCTGTTTTTTTTGCAAAGGTAAGAATCCCAACCGAATTTGAAGGGCAAAAAAAAACCTAGCTAAAAGCTAGGTTGAGAATTTATTTTTTTGCTGGTTGGCAAAAACTCATTAATTTTTGAAAGACATCGTGAACATCTTGAAAAGCTCTCATGATTTCAGCATCTGGTGCTTTTTTGATTACTAATTCATGTAATACTTTTGTTTTTCTTTTTAGAAGAATATTTGTTTCATCGATTTTTGGACTTTTCAAATCGGCAGGTACATTAAGTTTTAAGGCATCTGCATCTATGACCAATTGTTCAGAAGAAGTTTTTATGGATTTAAAATCTCCTTGCTCAGCAGGTTGAAAAGTTTTAGTTAATAATTCTTTGAAATTATTTAATTGTGGCCATTTGTCTGTCGCTGATTGTGCAAATATTGAGCTAAAAGCAAAACATGCGATTACAGCTAAAATTGATTTGTTGAATTTCATAATAGTTTATATTTTTTGGATATGCAATATTAGTAATTTTTTTTAAATCAATTGTTAAACTTTATTTAATCATTTTTCAATTCATCCTAAAATATCCGCAATTCGGTAAACATAAATTTTATATTTTTAGTGCTTATTGCATCTTTGTCTCATCAAAACTAAGAAAATGAAGACTACGATTACTTTTTTACTTGTACTAATTTCCGCTATTGGATTGTCTCAAACCAAAGTTTCGGGCAAGGTTGTTGACGAAAAAAATCATCCCATAGTGGGGGCTAATGTTTATATAGAAGGCACATATGATGGAGCTTCAACGGATGAAAAGGGCGCCTTTATCTTTGAAACTTCTGAGAAAGGCAGCAAAATATTGGTAGTGAGTTTTCTTTCCTATGAAACCATTAAATTACCTTTTGAAGTTGAAAATTTCAACAATAAGACTATTAAATTAAAGGAGAGCATGAATACATTGGATACTGTTGTCATTACTGCTGGTACTTTTGATGCTGGGGAGAAAGCTAGGGTTTCGGTTTTAAAACCTTTAGATATTGTGACTACAGCAGGTTCTAATGCGAATATAGTGGCGGCCTTGCAAACTTTACCGGGTACGCAAACGGTGGGAGAAGATGGGCGATTGTTTGTACGAGGTGGAGAAGCCGACGAGACACAGACTTATATAGATGGTATTCGGGTAGCACAACCGTATGGTGCCTCTACTCAAAATTTGCCAACACGTGGACGATTTTCGCCCTTTTTATTTAGTGGGATGTCTTTTTCTACAGGTGGTTATTCTGCTGAATATGGTGAAGCCTTATCGAGTGTCTTGTTGTTAAATACTAAAGAAGAAGAAACCAAAGAAAAAACGGATATTTCATTTATGACGGTTGGATTGGGATTAGCAAATACCCAAGTTTGGGGTAAAAACTCCTTGAGTGTGAATACTGCTTATCTAAATTTGGAGCCCTATCAGAAGCTAGTGCCTCAAAATGTGGTTTGGAATAAACCTTATCAATCATTGTCTGGAGAAGCTGTTTTTCGTCATCAATTCACAAATGGGATGTTTAAGTTGTATGCTGCTTTTGATGCTTCCCAATTTGATATCAATCAAGAAAGTATTAATGCGCCTTATACTACTGAAGTTAATTTGAACAATACCAATTTTTATTTGAATTCTTCTTATAAAGGTAGTTTTGGAGAAGGTTGGCAATTGACTACAGGTTTGAGTTATGGTTATAGTCAAAATAAAATTGGTTTGAATTTGGATCAAGTGAATAATGCTGAACATTCTTCTCATTTGAAGTTAAAGTTTAGAAAGTCATTTACGGATCGCATCAAATTATCCTTTGGAGGTGATTATTTTATTACGAAATTCAATGAATCGTTTGATGGTACTTTAGATAGTACTTCGGGCATCTATTATAAAAGTGGGTATGCTTCGGGTATAGCGGCAGTTTATAGTGAAGCTGATGTATTCTTTTCGAAAAAGTTTGCGGCTAAACTAGGATTACGGGCTTCCCATAATGATTTTTTAAAGGAAACTGCAGTGGCACCTCGATTGTCTTTAGCTTATAAAGTGAGTAAGAATGGACAATTTTCGTTTGCTTATGGTAAATTTACGGAGGCTCCTAAGCAAGATTATTTAAAATATGCCGATTATTTGAGTAGTGAAAAAGCCAATCATTATATTTTGAATTATCAATATAGTAAAGAGAAACAAACCTTTCGTACGGAAGTTTATTATAAAGATTATTCTAGTTTAGTAAAATATGATACCCCATTGCCAGTCTATAATAGTGTTTATACTAATAATGGTAAAGGGTATGCCAAAGGATTGGATGTGTTTTGGAGAGATGGAACGTCTATTAAGAATTTTGAATATTGGATTTCCTATTCCTATATTGATACGAAGCGAGATTATAAAAATTATACGGCAGAAGTGACCCCGAGTTTTGTAGCGGACAATAGCTTATCGATTGTGGGTAAGTATTGGGTGGAGAGTTGGAAATCGCAAATCAGTATTACCAACAGTTTTACGACAGGAAGACCTTACAACAATCCGAATGAAACTACCTTTATGAATGGCAAGACAAAAAGTTATAACAGTTTGAGTATGAGTTGGGCTTATTTATTAACTTCGCAAAAGATCTTATATTTTTCTATTTCTAATTTGCTAGGCACTCAGAACATCTATGGCTATGAATATGCTACATCACCAGATGCCAACGGATTTTATAATCGAAGAGCTATCACCCCGACTGCTGATCGATTCATTTTTGTGGGCTTCTTTTGGACCATTAGTTCGGATAAGAAGGATAATCAGTTGAAGAATCTGTAGTGAATAGAGAATAGAGAATAGAGAATAGAGAATAGAGAATAGAGAATAGAGAATAGAGAATAGAGAATAGAGAATAGAGAATAGAGAATAGAGAATAGAGAATAG
>CAIWKX010000049.1 GCA_903913315.1 uncultured Bacteroidota bacterium
TCATTAGAATAAATCTTTAAAGCATTCATTTGAGCAATCGTAAAAGCTGTTAATGGAGCTTCGCTTCCTCCTACTAAAAACTTAGTAGCTAGGCCTGATTGCAACCAGGCAACAGCATTTAAAACAGCATGTAATGCAGTAGAACAAGTAATAGAGTGAGAAATTTCAGGACCATTATTTTTTAAATCGTGAGCAACCCAAGAAGAAATATTTCCCAATGTAGTAGTGGGTGATGTTAATGTGGATGTTTTCCCAGTCTCGAGAAATTCTTTATGATATTTTTCAAACAATTGTGTAGCCCCACGAGAAGAACCAATATTAATCCCAAATTCGTCTCCCGCTTTCCATCCTGCATTTTTTATAGCTTGACGAGAAACTAAAAGTGCAAACAAAACGGTTTCATCAAGTGCTTTATATTTAACATCCGATTGTTTTAGTACTTCAATTTCATTTCTGATTTCAAATGGAATTGTGGCTACAAATTGATGGTTGCCGTTAAATTCTTTGGTTGAAATTAAAGTTTTATCAGACAGATAATTTTGCCAAATAACATTGGGAGTTTTACCTAAAGGAGAAATAGAAGCTAACGATGTTATAGCAATTTTTTGTTTCATAATTTAACCTCAAAGTTCGCAAAGATATTCACAATCTTGAAATTTTGGAACATAAAGTTTCGATTTAGTTTTAAACTATTTCTAAAGCATTTTCGATAGTTTGATATACTTTTTGTAATTGATTGTCAGTTATAATATAAGGTGGTAAAATGTAAATTATATTTCCAACAGGCCGTAAAATAATTCCATTTTCAATAAAAAAAGTATAGAGCTTGTTCCTCATCGTTCCGTAATAACTTTCCTCTCCATTTGTTATCACTTCTAGTGCAAAAATAACCCCTAAAACTCGAGTAGTTTTTACTTTGGGATGCGCCTTAATTTTAAATTGAAACGCCAAATGCAACTGATTGATTCGTTGAATATTGCCTTGCATCTCGTTGGTTTGTAACAATTCAATACTTGCTAAAGCAGCAGCACATCCTGTGGGGTTTGCAGTAAAAGTATGCCCGTGAAACAACGCTTTGTTTACATCATCATCATAAAACCCATCAAATACTTCTTGAGTAAAAGTGGTAATCGCCATAGGAATAGTTCCTCCAGTCAATGCTTTAGACAAGCACATCATATCGGGTTTATTTACAAGATAATCGGTGGCAAATGTTTTTCCTGTCTTTCCAAAACCTGTCATTACTTCATCTGCAATAGTGAAAACGTCATTCGCATTACAGATAGCAATCATCTTGTCGAGAATAGCGGGTTCATACATAACCATTCCTGCTGCCCCTAGCACTAATGGTTCAAAAATAAAAGCAGCATATTCACCAGATGAAACTAATTGCTCTAAAATAGCGATCGCTTTATCTTCATTGCCAATCGTTGGAATAGGAACTCGAACAACTTCTAGTAAAGAACCCCGAAAAGCTTCCGTATAAAAAGTAATACCACTGGCAGCCATTGCTCCAAAAGTATCCCCGTGAAAAGCATCTTCAAAAGCAATAATTTTAGTTTTCTTTTTCCCTTTATTATAAAAATATTGCAAGGCCCCTTTAATAGCGACCTCAACAGCGGTTGAACCATTGTCAGAATAAAACACTTTCTTTTGATTGGAAGGCAAAATTTCCATTAATTTCTCTGAAAGAAAAACTGCTTTATCATGAGTAAAGCCTCCAAAAAGCACATGTTCTAAAGTAGTAAGTTGCTTATAAATTGCATCAGCTATGACTTGGTTGGAATGCCCAAAAGGATTTACCCACCAAGATGCTATAGCGTCAATATATTCTTTACCTGTTTCATCCCACAACAATGCGTCTTTCCCTTTCACAATTGCAGGAAAAACAGTAGCTGTTTTATGCTGTGTGTATGGATGCCAATTGTATTGTAAATCTCTTTCGGATAAATTCATTAGTTTTTGATTGCTGATTAACGATTTTAATTTTAGAATTCATAACAAGAGCAAATTTTCGCGAAACTTATCGGCGTAATATTGGATAACATTTTGATCAAAATAAGGTTCGTTATCTATTCTTCCAATGAATTTTGCTCCTGTTTTTTTAAGAATAATCTCTTCCGAAGCTTTGTTTTCATCGCCTGAAAAAATGATTCCTGCAAGTTGAATATTTCTATTTTTTAAAGCTTCATAAGTTAGCAATGTGTGATTAATACTCCCTAAATAATGACGAGAAACGAGAATTACCTTATAATCCTTTTGTATCAAATCAATAATGCAATCCATTTCATTTAAGGGCACTAAAATTCCGCCTGCTCCTTCAATGACCAAATTATTCTTGGTTTTTGGTTCTTTTATGTGGTGTAAATCAATGGTAATTCCATCAATGGCTGCGGCTAAATGCGGACTTGCTGCTGTGGTTAGTGTATAACTATTCTCAAAAATTTGAGATACGGGATTGGAGATGAGTTGCTGTACCTTATGACTATCGGAATCGTCTAAATCACCTGCTTGGATGGGTTTCCAATAATCTGCTTCTAATGCTTGTGTGACTATAGCAGATGCCATCGTTTTGCCTACATCGGTTCCAATTCCTGTAATGAATAATTTCATGAGTATGATTTAACCGCAAAGTTCGTAAAGATTAAGCAAAGTTCGCAAAGATTATAACTTTATATTATTTGAAAACTAATAACGATAATTGTTGCAGAACATCCGAAATTTCTTTTTGAGAATTGTAACTGTGTAAACAAAATCTCAATCGCTCTTGCCCTTCAGGAACTGTTGGTGACAAAATGGCTTTAGCATCAAACTCTCGATCTTGCAGCTGATTGGCAATTGATTTCACTTTTTCATTTCCAGCTATAACCGCACATTGAATAGCCGATTTACTATACACAAATAAGGGTTTTAATCCCATTTGGGATTTCTCTTGATTGAAATGAATAATGTTCCTTTTTAATTGTTGTAAAGCCAATTTTTCATTAGACAATTGTTGGTACGCAACAAAAATAGAAGCAACGGAATGCGGTGAAAGTCCAGTAGTATAAATAAAACTACGGGCAAAATTGACCAGATACTTCTTCAATTCCTGACTCCCTAGAACAGCAGCTCCATGACAACCCAATCCCTTTCCAAAGGTCATAATTCGAGCAAAAACTTTGTCCTGCAAACCCAAACTTTGAATAAGCCCTTCTCCGTTTTCTCCAAAAACACCTAAAGCATGAGCTTCATCAACAATCAAATAACAATCATATTTTTCACAGATTGCAACGAGTTCTTCAAGATTAGGTGAATCACCATCCATAGAGAAAACACTTTCAGTAACAACATAAAAAGTGGTGAGTGGAGTATTAGTTGTCGTGAGTTTTATAATTAATCGAACTAGCTCTTCAAAATTGTTATGTTGAAATTTATGCGATTTGGCATGACTCATTTGAATGCCATCACGAATTGAAGCATGACACAATTCATCATACAAAATAACATCATTGCGTTGTGGTACCGAACTGAAAAATCCAATGTTAGCATCATAGCCAGAATTAAAAATCAACGCTTCCTCTGATTTATGAAACTGGGCAATAAAGTCTTCAGCGAGTTGATATAGACAATGGTTTCCAGATAGAAGTCTTGAGCCAGTGGCTCCATTAGTTTTTATATTATTAACTAAAAGATAATGATGTGCTTTATGAAACAAATCTTCATTATTAGCAAAACCTAAATAATCATTAGACGCAAAATCAATTAAATCTTTGCCAATAGGTAATTTTCGCAAAGCATGTTTGGCTTCACGTTGCAAGAGTTTTTGAGATAAAGATTTTGGAAAGGATTTCATCTACCAAAAATAAAAAAAGCCAAACAATAATGCTTGGCTTTTTACTTTTTATTTTGAATTGTATTAGTCAGCTAAAACAATCACTTTATTATCTTTCATTTCGATAGTTCCTGATGCAATATCAAGTGTGTAATTTTGATCGTTTACTCTTGTAAATTTTCCTTCCAAAACCTCACTTTCAAATTTAAAATTAGGAGCAGCAATTTTTACTGTTCCTTGTTTTAAAATAGAAACTATTGGTGCGTGGTTATTCAAAATTTGAAATGAACCATTAACCCCTGGCAAAGAAACCGAAGTAACTTCTCCCTTAAATAATGTAGCTTCTGGTGATACTATTTCTAAAATCATATTTTTTAGTTTCAAGTTTCGAGTTTCAAGTTCAACTGAACACTGAACACTGCCAACTGGTTTTACGCTTCTGCTAACATTTTTTGTCCTGCTTCAATAGCATCTTCAATAGTTCCTTTAAGGTTGAAAGCAGCTTCTGGCAAGTGATCTAATTCTCCATCAATAATCATGTTGAATCCTTTGATAGTATCTTTAATATCAACCAACACTCCAGGAATACCTGTAAATTGCTCCGCTACGTGGAAAGGTTGAGATAAGAAACGTTGAACTCTACGTGCTCTTGACACAGATAATTTATCTTCTTCAGACAACTCCTCCATCCCAAGGATAGCAATAATATCTTGAAGTTGTTTGTATTTTTGAAGAATTTCTTTTACTCTTTGTGCACAATCATAATGCTCATCTCCTAAAATTTGTGGAGTCAAAATTCTAGAAGTAGAATCTAATGGATCCACGGCTGGATAAATTCCTAACTCCGCAATTTTTCGTGACAATACGGTTGTAGCATCAAGGTGAGCAAATGTAGTTGCTGGTGCAGGGTCTGTTAAGTCATCCGCAGGAACGTAAACCGCTTGTACCGATGTAATAGATCCTTTTTTAGTTGATGTAATACGCTCTTGCATCGCACCCATCTCAGTGGCCAATGTTGGTTGGTAACCTACAGCAGAAGGCATACGACCTAAAAGAGCTGACACCTCTGAACCTGCTTGTGTAAAACGGAAGATGTTATCTACGAAGAATAATACATCTTTACCTTGGTCTGAACCTGCTCCATCACGGAAATACTCTGCAATAGAAAGTCCTGATAAAGCCACACGTGCTCTAGCTCCCGGAGGCTCATTCATTTGTCCGAAAACGAAAGTAGCTTTAGACTCTCTCATCCCTGGTTTGTCAACTTTGGCTAAATCCCATCCTCCATTTTCCATAGAGTGCATAAAATCTTCACCATATTTTATAATACCTGACTCCAACATCTCACGAAGTAAGTCATTTCCTTCACGTGTTCTTTCTCCTACTCCTGCAAATACAGAAAGTCCACCGTGACCTTTGGCAATATTGTTAATTAACTCTTGAATCAATACCGTTTTACCAACTCCAGCACCCCCAAACAATCCAATTTTACCCCCTTTTGAATAAGGCTCAATCAAATCGATTACTTTAATACCGGTAAATAAAACTTCTGAAGAGGTTGATAAATCCTCAAATCTAGGGGCTTGACGGTGAATTGACATTCCGTTTTCGCCTGTTTTTGGTAAATTTCCTAAACCATCAATTGCATCACCAATTACGTTGAACAAACGTCCGTAAACATCCGCACCGATTGGCATTTGAATTGGATTTCCAGTAGAAACTACATCTGTACCTCTACTCAATCCATCTGTAGAGTCCATTGAGATAGTTCGAACAGTATCTTCTCCAATGTGAGATTGAACTTCAAGTACTAACAAAGTACCGTCTTTTCTAATGATTTCTAATGAATCGTAAATTTTTGGTAATTCAGCATCTTTAGTATTGAACACTACGTCCACTACCGGTCCGATGATTTGTGAAACTTTTCCTATTGCTTTTGACATTGCTTATGTATTTATTTAATAGCGTTTTAGAAATGAAAAAAAGATGTCTTTTTTCAGAGTGCAAAGATAATTTTTCTAAATAGAAAACCAATACCAAAAGAGTATTTTTTTAAGTAAATTTTAATTTTTTTAAGTCCCAAGACCTTGACTAGGCATAAATCTTTGTCTTTTATTGAAATAATAATCTATAATCCCATTTCATACTAATACCTAAAAAACACTCTCTCTTGCTGAATGGAATTTTTTCAGCATTCTATTTATAGTAAGTCCTTGGTGGTATTAATGTGAAACGTGGTCACTAAATCTCTAAGTTTTCCATGGATATTATACAAAAATGTATCAATAATTATCATTTTTGGTATTTAAATTTACATTTTTGAGAATTAAATTACCTTTTTTGAGAATTTATATTGCATTTTTGATAATTAAATTGTCTTTTTTGAAAATTTATGTTGCATTTTTGAGAATTAAATTATCTTTTTTGAGAATTTAAATTGCATTTTTGAGAATTAAATTATCTTTTTTGAGAATTAAATTATCTTTTTTGAGAATTAAATTATCTTTTTTGAGAATTTAAATTGCATTTTTGAGAATTAAATTATCTTTTTTGAGAATTTAAA
>CAIWKX010000050.1 GCA_903913315.1 uncultured Bacteroidota bacterium
ATCAAACCTAATGAAAAACCCATTTGGATAAACAAAAAGGAATTAAAAGGGGAATAGCTATTTTTAATTTATCCTTTCTAATTCTTATCTTTATCCCAACAAACAAATTTCAATTATGAACAAAAAAATACTCCTATTCTTAAGTCTTTGTGTGGCTATCGTATCGCAAGCACAAATAAAAACATTTACTTTAGATGAGGCTGTTATGCAGCAAAACAAAGCTTTTAAAGCTGAAAAGTTACAAGGCTTTCAATGGATTCCGAACACCACTAATTATGTGTATTATACTGCTTTGGGAACTAAAATGATTATGGCTTCAACAGCTGATGCTAAAGCAAAAGAAGTAATGACTTTAACCGAAATTAATGCGGCATTAGGAACCAAATTAAAAACCTTTGCTGGATTAGAATGGATCGATGCTACTACGGTTTTGGTTTCGGAAAACGGTAAATATTATAACTATTCTTTGTCTACAAAATCGGGAAAGACTATTCAAGAAACAACAGAAAGTGCCGAAAACCAAACGTTTGATGCTTCCAAACAAAATTTGGCGTTTACAGAGAAAAACAATCTTTATTTCCTCAACAAAAACAAAGAAAAAATTAGGGTTACTAGCGAAACTAATGAAGGAATTGTTTCTGGGCAATCGATTGCTAGAAATGAATTTGGGATTAAAAATGGTATTTTCTGGTCACCAAAGTCATCGTATTTGGCATTTTATCAAAAAGATCAAAGTGAAGTTGCCGATTATCCGTTACTAGATATTACTGAAACGCCTGGGAAATTAATCAATCTGAAATATCCAATGATTGGGCAAAAATCAGAAAAACCAAGAGTTGGAATTTATAATCTTGCTACTAAAAAAACGGTATTCATTTCGCCAAAAAGTGGTGTTGTGGATGATTATTTAACGAATCTTTCTTGGTCTCCTGATGAAAAATATGTTTTGATTGCCGAATTAAACCGTGGGCAAAATGATATGAGTTTGAATGTGTATGATGCCAATTCAGGTGCTTTTGTTAGAACTATTTTAAATGAAAAAAATAATGCTTGGGTAGAACCCGAACATGAAGCGTTTTTTCCAAGTGCCACTTCAGACAACCTTGTTTGGTTTAGTGAAAAAGATGGCTTTCAAAACTTGTATTATTATTCTATTGACGGAAAATTAATCAAACAATTGACGGCAAATAAATTTCCAGCAAGAGAAATTATTGGCGCTAATCCAACGGGTACAGAAATTTATTTTAAAGCAACGGGAGCCAATCCTACGAATATGTTGGTTTATAAAGTGGATCTAAAAGGAAAACAAACACTACTTACAAAAGACGAAGGTGTTCATACTTTTGCGGTTTCTACAGATGGAAATTGGTATTTTGATGAATATTCGAATCATTCTACTCCTTCAAAATCATTACTGATTGATAAAAATTTGAAAGTAACCACATTACTCGTAAGCAAAAACAAATTTGATGGCTACCACATGGGTACTGCCGATATCAAAACGATTAAAGCTGCCGATGGAGTTACTGATTTATACACCCGTTTAATCAAACCTAGTAACTTTGACCCCACAAAAAAATATCCTGTATTGGTTTATGTTTATGGTGGTCCTCATGCACAAATGATTACGAATTCGTTTTTAGATGGAGCCAACCTTTGGATGTATTGGATGGCAGAACAAGGTTATTTAGTTTTTACAGTTGACAATAGAGGTTCTGATAATAGAGGATTTGCCTTTGAAAGTGTCATTCATGGACGATTGGGGGTCAACGAAATGGACGATCAATTGAAAGGCGTTGACTATTTAAAATCATTACCTTATGTTGATGGCAATCGTTTGGCGGTACATGGATGGAGTTTTGGTGGATTTATGACTACGTCACTAATGCTAAGAAAACCGGATACTTTTAAAGTAGGTGTTGCTGGTGGACCTGTTACCGATTGGAAATATTATGAAGTAATGTATGGAGAACGCTATATGGACACGCCAGCAGAAAATCAAAAAGG
>CAIWKX010000051.1 GCA_903913315.1 uncultured Bacteroidota bacterium
ATGAACGCTTATTTTCGTGGTAAAAAAGGCTCTTACAAACGTGCACTAAACAAACTAAAACCAAAACGCTTGGCCGGTGAATCAGAAGCGCAGTGGGTTAAAAGATTGGGGGGATTTTAATGAACAAAGATTTTCAAAACTTATTAATGGAAATGAACGAACATAAACTACATGACCTTTACAGCACTGTAACCGCTTGGGCGGATTCATTGCGTAGGGAAATTATACGAAGGGCGAAAAACGTATGAAATACATCGGCAAAACAGGCGACAACATAATCTTTGACATCAATAACAATTTAAAAATGACGCTATATTTTTATCAATCAAAACGGTTTTATATGGATGAAATCGGACAGGGGGAAAAATGAAAATCTGGCACATAAAACAAGACGGGTATATTATTGGTTCGGCAATTGGAAAGTTTAAAGCCGTTCGTTATCTCGAGGACACACTAAAACGAATTGGATTAAATGGTGCTGTATGGACAAAAGACGGAGGAAATATCTCTGCCGAAATCAGCGGGTTAATCTATACAATCGAGGAGGCTAGAGAATGATTATCGGATTATTGAAAGTGTTAAATAACCCCAGATTAATGATGAATAAAACATATGCTTTATTTTTATACCAAAGATACGCAAGAATATACTTAGACGAATACAATTAAACAAAGGAAAAATAAAAATGGAAATCTTAATATCTATCTCTTGCATTATTTATATTGCAAACACTCTAATATCAATTTTTTTAGCTATAAAAGAGAGGAACTACTAAAATGCGGATACCAACCCCAGATGGATTTATTGATACAGACAATGAAAATGATTTTAGAAAAATTTATATTAACGACATGACTATAGACGAGGTTTTATGAAAATTTACAAACGCTATTCTCTAGCATTAAATGAATCTGAAAATGAAAAATTAAAACAAGTTAAAAATCATTACAAAGAAACAGGAATAAAAAAAATATTTATGGGCATGGTCAATGCTATGCACAACAGAATCCCGATTAATACCGTCGAGGAAAATCAAGGAGATGGAATTAATAAATCTGGAATAATGAAAAATTTCGAGGAGGAATAGTTATACTTTGGTACAATTGACTATTGACAAATAAAATAGTAGTGCTATAATTGCCATTACTTAACTCGGGGAAATAAGTAATGCAATTATATCTAAAAAAATCAAGAGAGCTTCCAATAATTTTTTGGGGGCTTTCTTTTTTTATGCTTCCGGTGGATATTTGCCCCGAGCTTTTATCCTTTACCTTCATGGACGGAGGCCTTTAATTTTTTATGTCAACCGAACCGCAAAAATTTCTAAAAAGAAACGAAGATGGAAAACTTATTCATAGCATTATGAATCTGGTTTTATGTTTTGAGATTGACGAGAATCTTCAAGATTTGTTTCATTATAACGAATTTAGCGCATCATTTGAATACGCTAGGGATTTTCAATGGCCGGAAAGAACAAAAGTTATAAAAAAGGGAAAACGCATTGAAGATGAGGATATCATTTTTTTGCAGTATTATCTAGCGCACAATAAGCAATTTGAAATGCCTATTGATAAAATAAAAAATGCAGTGATAGAAAGAGCAGATAGAAAATCATATCATCCTGTTAAAGAATATCTAGATGGATTGAGTTGGGATGGTGAAAAAAGGCTGGATAAATGGCTTTCTATCGGATGCGGTGTTGACAACAATGTTTATACGCAGGACGTTGGCAGAAAATGGATAACTGCCGCAGTTTCTCGTATCTATAGTCCAGGAATTAAATTTGACCATGTTTTAGTTTTAGAGGGAAAAGAGAATATTGGAAAATCAACAGCATTAAGAACTTTAGGAAGCCCATGGTTTACTGATTCGGTTAGTTTGTTGCAAAAAGAGCCGGATATTGTTGCGAAAATGTGTGGAAATTGGTTTGTTGAGTTGGCCGAGATGCAAGGCTTAAGAAAACAGGAATCGGAATTTATAAAAGGATTTATCAGTTGTCAAGTTGACGAACAGAGATTGGCTTTTAGAAAAGACCCAAAAAAATATTACCGTCAAAGTGTATTCGCTGGAACATCTAACAATATGGCCTATTTATTAGACGCAGATGGTAACAGAAGATTTTGGCCTGTATTATGCACAAAAATAAATATCGATTGGTTAAGGCAAAATAGAGATCAGTTATTTGCAGAAGCTAAACATATTTACGATTCGCACATTTGGTCATCAGAAGAACCTTGGGGAGAAAAATTATTTTTAGATGGTCAGGCATTGGAAATGTCGAAATCACAACAAAAAATGCGTTTAAATACTGATGAAGTTTTAGAAGATGCGATTCAAAAATATTTACTTTTAAAAGATAGCACAACAATGAGCGATA
>CAIWKX010000052.1 GCA_903913315.1 uncultured Bacteroidota bacterium
AATTGAACATTCATTATCGTCAATTTGACTTTCATCATCGCAAATTGGACTTTCATTATCGTCAATTTGACTTTCATCATCGTCAATTGAACATTCATTATCGTCAATTTGACTTTCATCATCGTCAATTTGACTTTCATCATCGTCAATTGAATATTCATTATCGTCAATTGGACTTTCATCATCGTCAATTTGACTTTCACTATCGTCAATTGGACATTCATCATCGCAAATTTGACTTTCATCATCGTCAATTGAACATTCATCATCGCAAATTGAACATTCATCATCGCAAATTGGACTTTCATCATCGTCAATTGGACTTTCATTATCGCAAATTGGACTTTCATCATCGTCAATTGGACTTTCATCATCGCAAATTGGACTTTAACCAACACTACTTTACGTAAGACTTATCATATATAAATAAGGAGAATAAAACGTAAGCTTTTATAAGGAGTTGGCTTCGAGAGCATTTCGAGAGCCTCAATGTGGCACCTCAGCCGCCTTGCGATGAAGTGAAGACGCTTGGACACTTACTACTCTTGTTACTTATAGTTTATTCCTGCTTACTTTTAGGTTGGGGTCAACTGTATTGAAAGCTCTGTTTATCTCCGTGTAAAAAATTTTAGTACTTTTGAAATCACAACAAAAAAACTAATCCTATAAATGGAACACGAGCTAGCTAAAGAATCTTTCCTAAAAAACGCAACCAAATGGGTCGTTCTTTGTTTGATTGTGGGATTGCTTTCTGGGATGGCTTCGGCTTTGTTCTTAGTTGAATTGCAATGGGTTTCCAACTTTCGTGATCGGCATTTAGTGTTGGTTTGGTTGCTACCTATCGGCGGATTGATGGTTGGTTTATTGTATCATTACTTCGGCAAGGAAGTTGTTAAAGGCAATAATTTAATTTTGGAAGAATACGAACAGCCTAAAGAACGTATTCCTTTAAAGATGGCGCCTTTGGTTTTACTTGGGACGTTATTGACGCATCTTTTTGGAGGTTCTGCAGGACGTGAAGGAACGGCAGTGCAGATGGGAAGTGCGATTGCCGATCAATTCACGAAAGTATTTTCATTAGCTAAAGCTGAGCGAAGAACCCTATTGATTATTGGAATCAGTGCCGGTTTTGCATCGGTATTCGGAACCCCAATTGCGGGAGCCTTATTTGCGATAGAAGTCTTGTTTTTTAGCAAAGTGAGTTATCGCAGTTTAATTCCCTCTTTCTTTACTGCTTTTGTAGCTTATTATACGGTAGAACTTTTGCATGTGCAACACACCCATTATTCGATACCTAGTGTTCCGGCGTTGAGTGTTATCCATTTGGCATGGGTTTTTCCAGTGGGGATTCTATGTGGATTGACAGCGATGTTATTTTCTAAAACAACGCATTTCTTTGCCACTTTATTTTCTAAATATGTTGCCTTCCCTCCGCTTCGTCCGATGATTGGTGGTGCGGTTTTAGTAGTGAGTTTCTATTTTTTAGGGACTTCAAAATTCGTTGGATTGGGATTGCCTACTATCATTGATGCATTTCAAAACCCCAGTGATCACTTTGATTTCTTATGGAAATTGCTCTTTACTTGTTTTACACTTGGTGCCGGATTTAAAGGAGGTGAAGTGACTCCGCTATTTTTTGTTGGCGCTACTTTAGGCAGTGCTTTGTCGGGAATTATTCCTTTGCCTATTGCTCTATTAGCGGGAATGGGATTTGTGGCGGTATTTTCGGGAGCCACCCATACGCCAGTTGCTTGCACCGTTATGGGGATGGAACTCTTTGGATTTGATTGTGGTATTTATGTTGGACTCGCCTGCTTGATTGCTTATTTTAGTTCGGGTTATGTTGGGATTTATAGCTCACAAATAGTCCAAGGTCCGAAACATCGTTTGTATAAAAAACTGCTACGCTCTGATTTTGAAAACTTATAGCCTTCGAACTATTGTAGTATTGCGAAGATGGTTTACTCTATTAAAGTGGTTTCAACTTTTTTGAATTGGATGTAAAATTGAAAAAAGTTTAAACGACTTCAGTTAAAAAAATGTAATTTCGCACGCATGAACGAAAAAGACATTCAAGCCATTAGTGCATTATTGGCTACGCCTAAAAAAATTGCTATCCTTCCTCACCGCAGTCCTGATGGAGACGCGATGGGTTCTACTCTTGGTCTGTATCACTTTCTATTGAAATTGAATCACCAACCTGTAGTTATTGCACCCAATGATTTTCCTAACTTTTTAGCTTGGTTGCCGGGTTCAGAATCGGTTTTAGTTTATGAAAATGACCGAGTACACTGCACCAAAGTTCTTCAAGAAGCTGAATTGGTATTTACATTGGACTTTAATGCCTTGCACCGTACGGGTGAAATGGAACAGGTGTTGAATAAACTTATTGTTCCGACAATTATGATTGATCATCACCAGTTACCCGATGGTTATGCAACCTATTCTTATTCGGATACTAGCTTTGGTTCGACTTGTGAAATGATTTATAATTTTATTGGTTTTTTAAACAAGAAACCTTTGATTGACAAAACCATTGGTACGTGTCTTTATACTGGAATCATGACGGATTCTGGGCAATTTCGTTTTCCTAAAACTACTGGAACGACGCATAGAATTGTTGCTGAGTTTATTGATTTGGGAGTAAACAATTCGGAGATTCCTACTTTGATTTTTGACAATAATTCATATGAGCGGTTGCAACTATTAGGAAGAGCTTTGCAAAACATGAAGGTGCTTGTTGATAAAAAGACGTCTTATATTTCGCTATCGCAAAAAGAATTGGACGAATTCCACTATATTAAAGGAGATACAGAAGGCATTGTAAATTATGGTTTAACCATAAAAGGTATTATTTTTGCAGCGATTTTTATTGAACATCGTGATGAGAATATTATTAAGATCTCTTTTCGTTCACAGGGTGCTTTTGATGTGAATCAATTTGCCAGAGATCATTTTAGTGGTGGCGGTCATATTAATGCAGCCGGAGGGAAATCGTATGATTCCTTAGAAAACACTATTAAAAAATTTGAGCAAATCGTTTCAAATACCAATATCTAATTTATGAAAAATATTAAAACTGGAGTGGTTTTGTTGATTGTGGTTTTACTGTTTGCTAGTTGCAAGCAACAACAGGCTCGCATGCCTATATCGCATTCGTCTGGAACGTTTATGAAAGAATCGGCAGAACGCAATAAGAAAATAGTCAAAGGAGAAGAGGGACAAATTGATTCGATTATTAAAAGTAATCCGAACATAAAATATATCGCTTCTCAAAAAGGCTATTGGTATTATTATGAGAATAAAAATGATAAAGATACGCTTCATCCTAAGAAAGGTGATGTGGCAAACTTTGATTATGAGATAAAAGACATTCAGGGAAAAGTAATTTATTCGCAATTGGAATTGAAATCCCAATCGTATATTGTAGACAAGCAAAACATCATGATGGGATTGCGTCATGGAATTAAATTGATGCATAAAAACGAGAAAATAACTTTCTTATTTCCATCTCACATGGCGTATGGGTATCATGGTGACAATAGAAGAATTGGGACTAACGAGCCCTTGATTTGCACCGTTACCTTAACTGATTTTAAACCTATTAATAAAACAACTCAAGAATAATTTAGTAAAATGAAAAGATTAATTAGTTTAGTACTTGTACTTATTGCCGTAGCCTTTGTGGGCTGCAAAGGAAAAAATCATAACAATTTATCGGATGGATTGTATGCCGAAATAGAAACCGCAAAAGGAACTATTTTGGTACAATTGGAATATACCAAAGCACCTATTACGGTTGCAAATTTTGTTTCGCTTGCTGAAGGAACCAATACTTTTGTAACTGAAACTTATAAAGGAAGACCGTTATATGATGGGCTTAAATTTCATAGAGTAATTTCAAAAAGCAATGGTGATCCACAAGATTTTATGATTCAAGGAGGCGACCCTTTAGGAAATGGATCGGGAGATGCAGGTTATAAATTTAAAGATGAAATTACGGATTTAAAATTTGACAAAGGCGGTTATTTAGCTATGGCAAATTCAGGACCTGGCACTAATAGTTGTCAATTCTTTATCACGATACAAGAGACGCCTTGGTTGGATGGAAAGCATACCATCTTTGGTCATGTGATTGAGAAAGGCATGGATGTAGTGAATAAAATCAAAATAAATGACGCTATCAAATCGATTAAAATAATCAGAAAAGGAGAAGCGGCTAAAAAGTTTGATGCGGCTAAAATTTTCAATGACTATTATAAAACAGAAGCGGAAACACAAAAGAAACAAACGGCTGTTGCAGACGAATTATCAAAAAAAGCAGCGACTGCTAAATTGGCTTTTTTTGCACAAATGAAAGCTGGAGCGACTAAATCGGCTACTGGATTAGTTTATAACATATATTCAAAAGGAAGTGGAAAAAAACCTGCTGCGGGAAGTCGTGTGGCGGTACTTTATTCAGGATATTTAGAAAACGGAATTATGTTTGATAGCAATTCTGAGGAAGTAGCTAAAGCTTATGGGAAATATGATTTACAAAGAGCTGCACAGGGAGGTTACAGTCCTATTCCTTATGAATATGGTTCTAAAGGCAGGATGATTCCGGGATTTGAAGAGGGGCTTTCTAAATTAAATAGTGGTGACAAAGCGGTGTTATTTATTCCTTCTAATTTAGCTTATGGCGAAAATGGAGCAGGAAATGTTATTCCACCGAATGCCAGTCTTATCTTTGAAGTTCAACTACTTGATAAATAAAAACCAATACAATTAATCTGATTAAAAACAAAAACAATGAAAATGAAATTTAAAATCGTGTTGTTCTTCTTTCTTGGAATGACCATTGCTAACGCACAAACGAAGGCTGCAGGAGCTAAAAAAACGACAACTACTGCAGTTGCAGCGAAACCACAATTTACAGTATCTAAGCCAGCTACTCCAGCCATAGATACTAAGGAAGGAATTTTTGCAGAACTTGAAACTGCTAAAGGTAAAATTCTAATCAAATTAGAATACCAAAAAACACCGGTTACTGTGGCTAACTTTATCTCTTTAGCGGAAGGAACTAACCCACAAGTGGGAGAAAAATTTAAAGGGAAACATTTCTATGATGGCTTGAAATTTCACAGAGTTATTAAAGACTTTATGATACAAGGTGGTGATCCAGAAGGAAACGGTCAAGGTGGAGCAGGATATGCTTTTAAAGATGAATTTACAGATGCTAAATTTGATCGTGCTGGTATTCTTGCTATGGCAAATTCGGGTCCAAAAACGAATAGTTCACAATTCTTCATTACGCACAAAGATACACCTTGGTTGACTGGAAAACACACTATTTTTGGGTATGTTGTTTCGGGTCAAGAGGTAGTAAATGCTATTGCTCAAGACGATGTGATTACTAAAGTTACTATTACTAGAAAAGGAGCAGAAGCAAAGAAATTTGATGCTACTAAAACCTTTGCTGATTATTTTGCTGGTAAAGCGGAAGATGATAAAAAGCAAGCGATAATAGACGCTGAAAACAAGAAAAAACAAGCTGAAATTGATGCACAAAAGAAAGCGGAGTACACTGCAAAATTTGGATCTGTAATGGCTGCTAAAGTAACTGAATTAAACACAGTGAAACAAACGGCTACAAAAACGGCTTCAGGATTACAATATACCATTACTAAAAAAGGAACTGGTGTAAAACCTGCAGATGGTGCTCCAGTTTTAATTAACTATGCTGGTTATTTAGAAGATGGAACTTTGTTTGACAGTTGTATTGAAGGTATTGCGAAACAATATGGTAAATATGATGAAAACAGAGCGAAAGGAAATGGCTACCAACCTATGAAAGCGCAAGCAGGTAAATATCAATTTATTCCTGGATTTGTTGAAGGATTGAACGCTATGTCGTTTGGAGACAAAGCAACCATCTTCATCCCGTCTAATTTAGGATATGGTGAAAGAGGTGCTGGAGGGGTTATTCCACCAAACGCTAATATTGTTTTTGAAGTAGAGCTATTGGAAGGCCCTCCTGCTCCAGTTAAGCCTGCAACTCCTGCTGCACCTGCTGCTGTGGAAAAATAATTCAAAATTATCTCACTAATAAAGGCACAGAAGAATTTATCTTTTGTGCCTTTTTTATTGTGTAATTCTTTCTGAATAATATTATGATAGAATGAAGCAATGAAAATAATATTCGTTCCCACTTCATAAATTAAAACTCATAAAAAAACCATACGATTGCTCGTATGGTTTTAGCTATTTATTCTAAATCTTTAGATTAGAATTTGTAAGATACTCCAAAAGTTGGTTTTGAAAAGAAGTTTTGGAATTCATTCAAATCAAGAGTGAAACCATTATCTTTTACACTTCCTGTTTTAGAAGATGTATAAGAAAGAATGTTTCCTAAACCAAAATTGATTGCTACTTTAGGTGTAATGAAATAATTCATACCAATACCAGCTCCTAACCCAAAAGTTGAAGTTTTGTCGGCACCATTTCCTCCGTTATCGTTAGAACCAAAATTCAAACCAAAGTTAGTATAGGTTTTGAATCTTTGTCCTAAATCTAGGAAGTAATATCTACCACCAATCATAATGTTTGTAGTAGCATCTTTTGTAGTAGTAGTTCCATTATCATTAGAAGTATTCCCAAAGTTAAGGCCCAATTCTACCGCAAATTTGTCAGTTACAAAATAAGCTGCATCTGGCCCAATTGCTGAAGTTGATGTTTTAGTTTTAACAACTCCATTATCTGAAGAAGTAGAACCAAACATAATGTTACCTCCTAAAACGAAGTCACCTTTAGCATAACCAAAACCAGTTGATGCCGCCTTTTTGTCTTGAGCATTAGCAAACGATAAAACGAATACTGCAGCTGCTGTTAAAAAAATTTTTTTTATGTTTATTTTGTTTAAAATTAATACTACAAATTTAAACGTATTCTCTTTTTTAAAAACCACAATCCATTTTACACTTATCAACAATATTATTAACAAGTGTTGATTTTAAAGGACTGTTTACTAATACAATAGAGCATTAGCTGTTAATAACCCTAAAAAATTGATTTACAGCCAACTTTAATTCAATCTTAATTAATCACGAAAATTGCATTATTTTTTTACTTTAATTAAACAATTTGGTAACCTTAATTTTACAAAACTGAAAATTAAATTGAATCAATCTTATTAATTATATTGTATTACAATAAGATTATTTATTTTTACCAAAACGTATTTCAGATGAAAGTTATAATTATTAATGGTCCCAACTTAAATCTTCTTGGCAAACGAGAGCCAGAAGTATATGGCAAAGAAAGTTTTGAAGATTATTTTACGCTATTAAAATTAAAATATCCGGAAATTGCTTTAGACTATTATCAAAGTAATATTGAAGGAGAGCTTATTACTAAAATTCAAGAGGTGGGTTTTTCTTATGATGGCATAATTTTAAATGCTGCTGCTTATACTCATACTTCGATTGGGATTGGTGATGCGGTTAAAGCTATCACTACTCCAGTAATAGAAGTACATATTTCAAATACCTTTTCAAGAGAAGATTTCAGACATCAGTCGTATATTTCACCCAATGCCAAAGGAGTGATTTTAGGTTTTGGATTGAAGAGTTATGAATTGGCTTTACACTCTTTTTTATAACAGAGATTCATAGATATCCTAAACAAATATAGTTATCACACCAATGAAAAAAATTACTGCTCTCCTATTACTATTCATTTCCTTTACAACCGTAGCACAAATCAAAGGAACAGTTACTGACACAAAGGGTAGACCCGTTTCTTTTGCTAATATATATGTAAAAGATACCTATATAAGCACGACCTCTAATGAACAAGGAAAATATGAATTGAATATCAAAATTCCTGGGAACTATATTATATTGTATAAATATTTGGGCTTTAAAACGGAAAAAAAAGTCATAGAATTCAACACTGTTCCGCAAATTATTGATGTGACTTTGATTGAAGAAAATATTCAATTGGAGGATGTTGTTATTGATAAAAAAGTAAATCCAGCCATTCAAATTATAAAAAATGCCATTGCACATAGAAAAAATAATGCTAGTAAAACTGCAAAATACAAAGCCGATTTTTATTCTAGAGGCATCTTTAGAGTGAAAAATTTACCTAAATCGATAATGGGTCAGAAATTAGATTTCTTTGATGAAATAATTGATTCTACCCGAAGTGGAATTTTATATTTATCGGAAACCGTCTCCAAAATAACTTTTCAAAAGCCTGATCAAATGAAAGAAGTTATTGTGGCGTCTAAAGTGAGTGGCAATGACAATGGCTTTAGTTTTAATAGTGCTGCGCAAGCTAACTTTGACTTTTATGAAAACTACCTTGATTTTGATGTAAAAGTAATTTCACCAATTGCAGATAATGCTTTTAATTATTACAAATATAAATTTGATGGTTCGTTTGCAGATGAGAACAATAAAATAGTCAATAAAATAAAAGTCACTCCAAAAAGAACTACCGAACCTGCCATGGAAGGCTATATCTATATTGTAGATGATAGTTGGGCGATTGATGCCGTTGATTTAACTATTAAAGGAACTCAAATGCAAAATCCAGCCTTAAATAGTCTAACCTTAAAACAAAGCTATAGTTATAATAACAAAACTAAAATTTGGACAAAAAACACTCAGACCATAGACTTTGAAGCTGGAATGTTGGGTATTAATATCAATGGTAAATTTACTTATGTCTATTCAAATTTTGAATTTCCAGACAAATTTGAAAAGAAAACATTTTCTAATGAAGTGTTGAAATTTGAAGAGAATGCCAATAAAAAAGAAGAATCATTTTGGACGACTATTAGACCTGTTCCTCTAACACCTGAAGAAAGTACTGATTATTTAAAAAAAGATGCCCTTCAAACCAAAAAAAAATCTGAAAAATATTTAGATTCTATTGACTCCAAAAGAAACAAATTTAGAATTATGAGTGTGTTGTCTGGGTATACTTATTCTAATTCATTTAAAAAATGGTCTTTAAACTACGAAGGCCCATTAATGAAAACTTCTTTTAATACTGTACAAGGATGGAAAACTCAAGCAGGTTTATCTTATACAAAGCGAGATGAAGATAAGCGGACTTTTACCAAAGTTGGATCCAAAATTGACTATGGTTTTGCGGAAAAAAAATTACGAACTATCGGATATTTTACGCATAAATTCAATAATAACAACAATGCACTTCTAACTATTACTGGCGGAAGTTCGGTTGCTCAATTTAATGCTACCAATCCTATCTCTAATGCTGTTAACACCGTTAGCAGTTTGTTCTTTAAAGACAACTATATGAAATTGTATGAAAAGAACTTTATGGCTGCTAATTTTGGTCGTGAAGTAATGAATGGATTGAACCTCAACTTCAATTTAGAGTATGCCGAAAGAAAACCGTTGTGGAACAATAGTAATCTATGTTCTGTAAAAAAAGAAATCGACTATACCTCTAACAATCCTTTGTTACCTTTTGATTATGCAACACCTGCTTTTGAAAAACATAATCTGATGAAGGGAAATGTAATGGCGGTACTAAAATTTGGTCAGCACTATTGGACACGACCAGACGGAAAATTCAATATTGGTAACGATAATTATCCAACAGTTTATCTAGGTTATGAAAAGGCATTTGCTGCAACGGATAAAAAATATGAGTACGATTTACTTTCGGCTAGAATTACACAAGATATCTCCGTTGGAAACAAAGGTGAGATGAAAATCAATCTTAAAGGCGGCAAATTTTATAATGCGGATGGAATTTCATTTGTAGATTACAAACACTTTAATGGCAACCAAACACATATTGGTGGTGGTGGCAGTTATACCAATACGTTTAACAACCTTCCTTATTATGCGGCAAGCACTAACGACAGTTATTTTGAAACGCATATAGAGCACAACGACAAGGGTTATTTGATGAATAAAATTCCATTATTAAACCTTTTGCAATCGCAATTAGTTTTAGGATTCCACAATTTAGCTATACCCAACAGAATACCTTATCAAGAATTTACTGTCGGATTAGACAATCTGGGTATTGGGAAGTTAAAAATATTTAGAATAGATTACATTCGTTCGTACCAAAACGGATATCAAGGCGATGCTATATTGTTTGGATTGAAATTATTAAATGCGATGGAATAATTCATGAATTATAGTTTTAAAATGTTGTTTAGCAATCTAAAGAAATCTTTTTATTTTATTTCTGTTTTACTATTATTTATTGAGCCATCTTTATTCGCTCAATATAATTTTACTAAAGTAGATCTTGCATTAGAACAAGCTCAGCATACTTTGGGAAAAAACATGGTTGTTTTAGTCTATAAAGACGGGGAAATCATTTATAAAAAAGAGTCAGGGAAATTTACCGAACAAACCCAAGAACCTATTGCTAGTTGTAGCAAATGGTTAACG
>CAIWKX010000053.1 GCA_903913315.1 uncultured Bacteroidota bacterium
ATCCTTGAGCATTTTTTTTCTCCCATGTTATAAGCTTTCTATAGCATATGAGCCAGTAGTATCAACTTACCAAAAACTGTTCCCTAAATTGTCACAATTCGTGCAGATACATCAACTCATTTTAACGATTTATTAGCCATTATTTTTGTGGGGCGCTAGGTAGGTAGCGGTTACCTAAAGAAAGAGGCTGTAAGGCGTTAAAAACGGCCTTGGTTAGGGTTTGTTTTGCTTGGTTGGCCATATGGTTTTATCAAAACATGCCTTTAACCTGGCTTTTAGGGGGCCGAGATATTGTGTTCCAAACTCAATGGCCTTTAGCTCTGTTGCAGATAATCCGCTTTCCCATATTTTAAATTCTGCATTATAAATTTCTTGTTCGAGCTTTACCAATCGTTCTGCTTCTGCTTTTTTACGTGCAACAAGTTCTTCCTGAGCTATTTCTTGCAGGGATTTATAATTATTTTCAACCCAAGCTTGGCCTTTTCGTAAAACTCCCATTATCACGTTTATCGGATTTGGGTATTGTTTTGTTTTTGGATTATTCAAAAGGCCAAAAGCAAAATGCTTGATTGATTCTTCGACTAGCTCTGGGGTATTAAAATTAAAAAGCTGTCTAAGATGGCTTTCAGAAAATCCAATATCTTGTAAGGGATCTAAATTTATGTTCCTCCATTCTTCGGGAAGTTCGTTTCCGTTAGTAGTAGTATTATTATTAATATAACTACTACTACTAGAGAGACTTGTACTAGGTTGTGCACTAGGTTTCTGTTCAAAATTTGAACAATGTACTAGGTTTGTACTAGGTTTGTACTCCGTTTCTTCGTATCTTAATATTTCGTTAAACACTAGGTCTGGAACACCATATGTCACCCAGCCACCCCTACCTTGTTTTAAATTAGTTCTGATGACAACTCCTTTTTTTATTAAACGTTGAATGGTTGCTTTTATGCTAAAATAGGGAGTTTCCAGCGTTTTAACTATATATTCTATGGATAATTGGTTTGTTGTTTTTGCTCTGGCAATCTTGCATTCATCATAAACGAATTTTACTAGCTTGCGTTGTAGGCCAACTAAGCTTGAGAATGTTGTACTAGGTTTGTACTCCGTTTTAAAAGTTGTACTAGGTTGTGCACTAGGTTTGTACTCCGTTTGTACTAGGTTTGTACTAGGTTTGTACTCCGTTTGTACTAGGTTTGTACTAGGTTTGTACTCCGTTTGTACTAGGTTTGTACTAGGTTGTGCACTAGGTTTGTACTCCGTTTGTACTAGGTTTGTTTTAAGTTGAGCTTCATTCTTTTTTATGTCATTATCCATAATATTAGTCTCCATTAAGGTTAAGTTTTGAAGGTTATCTTCCTTGAAATGTAAATTTTGATGAGAGTTTTCCTCAATGGCCGCCGTAACCAAAACTTCCATGATCGGCGGCCGAGAGGTTTTTATTGGTTCCAAATAAGGCCGTAAAATTTTACTTTCATCTGCTGTTTGTAAATGTGTTTCTGGTAGATGAATATTAGAAGGATTTTTTTTTGCCCTTTTTAATATTTCAACTATAGAATTTGTTGATTTATTTTTAGCCATTCAAACAATCCTTTAATCAATATCTATTGGCTTAAAATAAATTCCTAATAACTGTCTTGTTAGAGCGTCTATATCTTCTTGAGCATTAGATTTTTTTGGTAATTCAAAAATACTTTTTCTCATTGATTGTGAGGTTTCAAAAGCTGAATCTATCCTTACAACAGTAGTAAGGGTATTGTAATATTTTTCAGTATCTGTTGCTATTTGTTGTAAAAAAACTGGAGCCAATTTTTTTCTTGCATCATATTTATTCCAAAGAATGTTATATTTTAAAGGCAATTTATATGCCTTTTTTATTCTTTTTATTTCATCTATCGTCATATTCATACCATCAATAGAGAATTGATCGGGATTAATTGGTATAATGGTTAAATCAGATGCACAAGTAGCCATTGTTGTTGTCTTGCATAAAGAGGGTGGACAGTCAATGATGACTAGATCGTAATTATTTATAACAGACTCGAGAGTATCTTTTATACTATCTTTTATATTAACAGAACTATTGCTTGCTAACTCTACTTCCAATCTAGAATTATTTAAGTTTGATGGTACTAGATCTAAATATTCAGCAATAGGTATAATACAATTATTAATCTTTGTATCTTTTCTTAATATGTTAACCCAAACAGGAAGATTTGTTGGATCAACATTACAATAGCGTGTTAAGTTGCTTTGCAAATCTAAATCTATTAATAATACTTTAAATCCATAATGGCGTGCTCTTACTGCAAAAGATAAAGCTATTGTAGTTTTACCAACCCCACCTTTTAAATCATGAATAGAAAATATTTTTTTAAAATATTTAAATTTTTGTGCTTTTAATATTTCTCTCATTGATGATGGAGGTAATAATTTTTTTCTTTCGGAAACCTCAATGAGAGAAATATTTTTAGTGTTCAATTTAACATATGTTGCTTGTGTAGATATTTCAAATACTTTTGCTAAAAGATGCGGTGTCAAATACCCATTGTTTTTCATTGTTTCCCCGTTATTTATTAATTATCTTAACACATAGTAATAAGACAACTAGAATAATCTCCAAAGAACCTAAAGTAAATACACTCTTGTAAATAAACTTATCCACAAAATCTTTTAATAACCCTGTGGATAAGATAACTGTTTGCTGAAATTTCCGAGGTTTCCTCGTTTGTTCAAAATTTGAACAGCTTGCGGTAGATTGCTAACTTGTCAGCATGTTTAAGCTATACTTTATTGAAAATATAAAAAAAGGGAGAACTGTACGATGTATACTGGAGAACCCAGAACTAGCGGTAGCAGTGCAGATGACGAAGCTAATAGCGTTATGGATGTTATTATTACACCAGCGTATCAAGAATGGTTGGATATAAGAGATCGCTGTTACAATCCAAACAACCCCTCATACAAAGATTTTGGAGCAATTGGAGCAAAAGTTTGTGAGGATTGGATGCATTCTTATTCTAATTTTCTTAGAGATATGGGCGCGCCGCCTCATCAAGGACGAGTGTTTTTTATAGAGAGGATTGATAGTACAGAGCCATATTATAAGGCAAACTGTAGATGGACTGCGCGTCCTGTGGCTAACCGTAGATTACATTTTCAAATACATCCATCTGGAACGTTTGATTTATTACAACCATCTACCAGCCCACAAGCTCCAACTACTAGACATCCAACTAG
>CAIWKX010000054.1 GCA_903913315.1 uncultured Bacteroidota bacterium
ATGAAAATAAAAACTTAAACCGTAATTACTTTTTTATAAAAGCGTCTGCCATTCCAATCGATTGAAAGAATATAAGTGGTGTGTGAACTCAAATTAGGATATTTTAAATCTATTATTTGCCCTTCTAAACTCACTACACGCGTATCAATTATGCCGCCATTGATGGATAATAATGACAATTGTATGTTGGTGCCTACTTTTTCAGGAAATTTAAGACTGAAACGACCATCCACGCAAGGATTCGGATAAAGCACTATGCTTTTATTGTTATCATCTTCAAAATTAACAGTACTCAATAACGTGCTATTGAATATTGGAAGTTTAACAAAGGAATTTCCTAATACTTGTGTAGCTTCTGCTTCGGTCATACACAACCAATCTTGCATCACCGTAGTATATAATTGACGATAATCAAATTGCATCGGCACTTGATCGTCAACTGTAGGATTTGTAGGTAATACTGGTGATGTTCCAATCATTCCTGGTACAGGATAAGCCGTTCCGCTCACTTGCGTTGGACTTGTATTTAAAGCCGCACCAAAAAAGATAACTGGTGCTGCTGAGCCATGATCGGTTCCAAGACTTCCATTACTGATGATACGTCGTCCGAATTCACTAAATGTCATTCCTGTTACCAAATTATCTTTGCCCATCGCCGTTAAATCTTGTTGGAAGGCACTTATCGCTTGCGATAGAATCGTTAAATTGGTGGCTTGAGTTCCTAAAGTACTGTCAGTAGAACTAACTTGGTTATCGTGAGTATCGTGTGTCTTTGGATGGTTTACAATATAAATAGGCGTCTTTAGTCCACCATTAATTAGCTTGGCAACAATCTTTAGTTGGTCACCTAAACTGTTGTTTGTAGGATAAGTAACGCTAGTACTTAAAGTAGTATTGTAAGCATTTTGTATCACTGTTTTATAAATATTACTTTGATCTTTCATTAATCGAATAAAACTCAATTCATGTCCATAATCAGAATTGGGTGCGGGGTCGGTAATTCCATTGATAACATTTAATAATGTATTGGGGTCAGGTGCGCTATACCCCATATTCATATTTGGTCCTTGTAATGAAAAAGGAAGTGTAGAACCAATTTGAATTGCTAATGGATCAGGCATATCTGTCGTAGGATATCCGTTAGGATAGTTTGGATATTTAATATCCAAGGCTCTTCCTATCCAACCAGTGTCTAAAACGACGTCACTATCCGAGCCTGTAAACCAAATATCAGTGGCTCTAAAGTGACTAAAGTTGGGATTGGGATATGTAACACCCTGAACGATCATCATTTTTCCATTGTCATACATGGTTTTCATTTCTGACATAGCGGGATGCAAGCCTGTAGTAAGATTATTGGCTAATGGCAAGACGCTACTTTGTGGCATTAAGATGTTGGACCGGGCATTAACTAAGCTACTCCATTGATCCACTGGAAAAATAGTATTTAACCCGTCATTACCACCATTTTGTTGTACAATAACTAATATTTTGCCGCAATTAACGGCGGCTAATGCCATTTTTTCTAACGTATTGCTATCCATTTCTGAGGAAGCCATTACGGGAATTCCTTTTAGGAATAAAGGAATAGTAGCTACTGCTGTCGTTTTGATAAAATTTCTTCTTTTCATGACGTTACATTAATTGATATTCCGCTAATTGCGTAATGGTTTGCAATAATCCTTTTAATCTTGTTTTCACCGTACTGAGGTAGGTAGCATTTGTTGGGTTGCTCGTATAATTTTGCCAAGCAGTGGTCCAATAACCATTGGTTGTTTGATTGGATAATAAATTTTGAGTCTTTAAAGTGGCTTTTACGGTATCGCTCAAATCAATTGGCAATAAATAATCTACGCAAGCTTGTACTAAAGCATCAGGGTCACTTATGGTAGCATCTGGAAATTGTTGTACCCAAGCAATAACATCTACTTGTAAGATTGCGCTATAACTATTATTGGAAAAAGTAAAGCCGTTAAAGATGGTGTCAATAAATAAAGATCTTTTTTGAATGGTATTCGAATTAATCCAATATTCATGGAAATTAGGATTCTGATAAAAAGGACTCCAACCGGAGACGTTAGCCACTGAACCCATCACTTGATTGGTCGTTTGCAAATAATTATTAGTGATAGTGCCCCACAAATTATATTGTGCTTGATAATTTGTAGCATCTGTTATGTTCGTACTCAAATTAAACTGTCGTAAAGAGCCTATTACCAAGTCAAAAGGTGATTTTATATAAACCCCCACATTGGCCATATCGTAGAAATGTTGGCTTTTAAAAAGTTTATCCAATACTGGAGCAATTTCCCAATTGCTTGCTACAAAAAATTGTGCTAAAGGCGTAATAACATTCGCTTCAATATTGGCATCGATATCATAATACACAAAATAACGGTACAGTCGGCGGCAGATGTATTCCGAAACCACTTGAGTTTGCGTAAAAATCATATCAAAGAAAGCATCAATTTCGGTACTCCCTTGATTGGCAATAGTTGCATTATTAAAAAAGGAAGAGAATGTTTTAGTAGAGGTATCGTGTCTTGAGTTGATATAACTTGCTGAAGTAGGATAAGCGTTTAGATTGTTTACTTTCCATCCAGTCAGCACTTTTGCAGCAGCTACTACATCATCTTGCGTATATTGGCTCAAAGGATCTTTCCCTAAAGTAAAAAGTTCCATTACTTCGCGAGCAAAATTTTCATCGGGAGCAGTGTTCGTATTGTCTTGATTGCTCAAATAATACATCATGGCAGGTTGAGTAGCAATATTGCGAATCAAACTTCTAAAATTACCTAAAGCATTTGTTCTAAAATTTTGAATATAATCATACGAAATTCGCGCCGAATTATTATTGCAATATTGGTGTTGTGAAGCCCTTACGGATGCGAAATCAATGGGAATAAAATGATACCAAAACCAAGTCATTTTTTCTCTAATGTTCAGGTCTTGATTCAATCCCAATCCCAAATTCCAAAAGGTTAAGGCATTAATTCTGTATATATTAGTATTTTGACCAAAAGCGGTTGTAGTAAAAACATCTTGAGTCCAATCGGCACCATAAGCAAGGGAGTTTTCGTCGGCTTGCAAATTTTGATAATAGTTAATGGGAGGGCTAGGAGTGGGTGAATTGATGGTTAACAGTGTGCTTACTGCCGTATCCATCCCCATGGCAGTAATTGCATCCACATTGGCTTTAGTATATCCAAATTGTGTCCTTCTCAACAGTTGAATCGCTTGTTGTGTAGACCAAGTGCCTGTATAAGCATCAATTCCGCTAGTGATTGTTCCCACTCTTGCGGTGGTATCCTTTTTATTAGCAGGTTCATAATGCCTCCCGTTGTAGTCTTTACGTTTATATTTTTCAAACAAAGGATCAATATCCTCTGTGTTTTTTGTAATAAACTTTCTAAAAAGATCTCGACGGGAGTATTGCTTTTTCATAAGATATAACTAATTTATAAAGAATTAGAATGTAATTATAGCATAAGGTTTAATTTGGAAGTAAAAAAAAATCTTTTTTGGATTGTTGATTCTCCTCTTTCATTCATCGGTAAGTAGCTGTCTCACTTTCAGGATCTTCGAAAGAGTTATCCTAAAAAAACGTAATCGCGTTGTAAATCAAAAAAAATCCATTAAAAAAAATCGATTTTTTTGTTACCATTTTTGATTTTGGATTTATTGTGCCCTCGTAACAAATTTACAAAAGAAAACCATAATCACATTGTATCCATGTGATTTATTTTGTTAGATTTGTTTTGAGGTAAATGGATATAACAAATCAATAACAGACTAGTAAATGACAAGTAAAATAGATTTATATATTGATAAGTTTGTAACCCTTAGTGAAGAAGAGAGGGAGGTATTTGGTGCTTGTTTTAAAAAAGTGAAAATTAAAAAAAGACAATTCATTGTTCAACCCAATTTTGTAGCTAAGCACAGATACTATGTTTTGGAAGGGGCATTTAGAGCCTATGTAGTTGCCGATCAAGGCAAAGATTATACGATTACTTTTGCCATAAATGATTGGTGGATTACTGACTACAATAGTTATATTTTTCAGCAGCCAGCAACCATGTTTGTGGTAGCGCTAGAGGACAGTACCGTTTTACAAATCGACTTTGACAAAGAACAAGAATTAAAAAAATCGAATCATAAGTTTGAAACTTTTTTTAGAATAATTGCAGAAAGTGGACTTGCCTCTCAACAGCGAAGAATTATATCAAATCTAACGCAGACAGCGGAAGAACGATACGAAAATTTTGTTTTAAAATATCCTCAATTGGTGCAAAGAGTTCCACAATATTCTTTAGCTTCATATCTAGGAATGACAACGGAATTCTTGTCCAGAATAAGAAATAAAAGAAGTAAGAAATAATGATTGAAGATGTACTTTCAGCTATTCGTCATTGCATTATTTGCAAGGAACATTTACCAAATTACCCCAAACCAATTATTAGCGCCTCACTTAATTCTAAAATTTTAATTATTGGACAAGCTCCTGGGCAGAAAGTCCAGCACAGCGGTGTGCCTTGGGATGATGCAAGTGGTAAAACTTTAAGAGAATGGCTGAATATAAATAGTGACCAATTTTATGACGCCAATTTGTTTGCCATTATGCCAATGGGGTTTTGCTATCCTGGAACAGGGAAAAATGGTGACTTTCCTCCTCGAAAAGAATGTGCTATTGCTTGGCATAAAAAAGTAATAGAGCAATTGCCAAATATTGAACTTACCCTATTAATTGGGAAGTATGCTCAGGATTATTATTTATCATCAAATGCTAAAGAAAATCTTACTAAGACCGTAGAGAACCATTTAGAATATTTGCCAAGCTATTTACCATTGCCTCATCCATCTCCTAGAAATGCTATTTGGCTTAAAAAAAATGAATGGTTTAAAACGGATGTAATTCCGTTACTACAAGATAGGGTACGTTCTATTTTAAAAAGTTGAAATAGATCAACCAAATTTACTAATCTACTTCATTTTTAATTGTTGCCGTTCATCGCAACTTTGTAAAGTCAATAATGACAAACATAATTTAATACAAAGTAAAATGACACCAACAGAAAAAAGAACTTTTACAGTTCCAACAAGATCAGAAGTTTCTGAAAACAATCAAGCAATTTTTGATAACCTTCAAAAAGGCTTAGGTTTTGTTCCTAATTTGTATGCTTATTTCGCCAAAAATGAAACTGCATTAGGCGATTATCTAATATTACAAAATAGAAAAAGTACATTAAAAGCAAAAGAAAGAGAAGTCATTAATTTGGTAACAAGTCAAATTAATGGTTGTCGTTATTGCCAGTCTGCACACACAGCATTAGGCAAAATGAATGGTTTTACTGAAGATCAAATTTTAGAGATACGCAAAGGTGCAGCAAGTTTTGACAGCAAGTTAGATGCTTTGGCAATATTCACAGCATCAGTGGTTGAAAATCGTGGTCATGCAACACAAGAAAGCAAAGAAGCATTTTTTGCTGCGGGGTATAGCGAAGCCAATATGATAGATGTAATTATTGTAGTTGGTGACAAAATTATAAGCAACTATTTACACAACTTGACAGCATTTGAAATTGACTTTCCTATAGCAGAAAAAATATAAATTACACTGCATATTTGTTTATTAGTAGCAACAGACTTCAATGATATACTATTTCTTTTGAAGTCTGTTTTGTTATGTAAGTTTATTTAGAAATAAATCAAATTTAGAAGAAGCAAGCATGAATATCAGATCCACTTTTGTTTCTGTAAGATGCATCCATACGTCGTAAAGATGCTTGGATTATAACACTCCATCAATTTATTCTAATTGAGTAAGAGCATAAGAATATTATGTCCTTTATTACTCTTTTTTTTCGAGCAAAGCAATTTTTTTCATAGGTACTTTGTTTTTTACAAAAAACACCTTTTTTGAACACTTTGGCAACTAAAAAAGCATTTTCCAGAATTTAGATTGAAAAGTAAGAGTATTTTTTAAGTACAAAAAACAAAAAAATAATCAAATGGTGTAGGTTATTGATTTTAAATAATTTAAAAATAATAAATACCTTAAAAATCAAATTATCATCTATATTTTGACATTTCGTATTAGTAAAAGTGATATTACATAATGCGCGTTTTGTCTATTGTACACTAATTTTTTACTTTTTACATTCGCAATAATCATGTTCTTCTACAGTTTTGAGGTAAAAAGTAGGTTGTATGCAATTCAAAGTAGCG
>CAIWKX010000055.1 GCA_903913315.1 uncultured Bacteroidota bacterium
AATTGGAACTATAAACAAGGGGCATCCACCTTCAAAAACCGGTGTACCTATCCCATTTTGGTTACTATTTTTCAACCAAATTAAACAATAGAGTCTACATATTTTTTTGAAGGCTCCATTGCACAATTAAAATTTCAGGTTCAAAGCCTGAAAATTGAAAACGATTTACATTTTAATATCCTTTTTAAAAACCAAAATTGCAATCAGAGCAAACGCTGAAAACTAAAAACTGAGAACTGCCAACTGAAAACTGCCAACTGAAAACCGACAACTGTAAACTGTAAACTAAACCACCATCGCTACAGCAATCTCCGCAGCCAAACGAGCATTGTTTTTTATCAATGCAATATTGGCTTCCAAACTCTCCCCTTTAGTATTAGAAGCGATTGCCTGTAATAAAAAAGGGGTTACTTCTTTTCCTTTAATATGCAATCGATTGGCTTCATTCAATGCAGCAACTATGTGTTCTTCAATCGCATTCCCTTCCATTTCAAATTCTGTAGGTATAGGATTCGCAATCAACACCGACCCATTCAAACCCAAATCCCATTTCGATTGCAATAAGGCAGCCATAGCCTTAGGAGTATCCAATCGAAGCGGTGAAGCATAACCACTAGTAGACGAATAAAAACTAGGAAAAGCATCTTGACCAAAAGTAACAACAGGTACACCCAAAGTTTCCAAATATTCTAAGGTCAAACCAATATCCAAAATAGATTTCACTCCTGCGGCAACGATAGCGACATTCGTGTGAGCCATTTCGGTTAAGTCGGCAGAAATATCCATAGTGGTAGCGGCACCACGATGCACTCCCCCTATGCCTCCAGTAGCAAATAATTTTATACCTGCCATAGAAGCTATTCGCATAGTTGCCGCAACAGTAGTAGCTCCTGGTAATTTATTGGAGATGACATAAGGCATGTCTCGCAAACTTACTTTCCAAACGCCTTTCGTTTGCCCTAAATAATCAATATCATCCGCAGACAATCCCACCAAACATTTACCATCTCTTATAGCAATGGTAGCTGGAACTGCTCGATAAGCTCTGACTACATCCTCCACCGATTTAGCCGTAATCGCATTTTGAGGCCACGGCATCCCATGGGATATAATAGTCGACTCTAAAGCCACTATAGGTAAATTATGATCCAAGGCGTGTTGTACCTCGGCACTGATGAGTAACATTTCTTTTTTATACATTATAATAGGTATTTTTTAATTGATAGAGTGACGCCACATTTAAGGTTGACAATACAGCTCCTTTTATTTGTAATACTTCCAAAGCCAAACTATGACCAAGTTGTAGCGAAGTTAACGCTGATTCCTTTTGAAGATGACCAAAAACCCAAGCCGCCAAGGCAGCGTCTCCCGCTCCAGTGCTGTCTTGTACAGTAATAGAGGGTACTTTCAAAGAAATAATTTGATCATTATCATACATTACAGACCCTTGATCTCCTTTTCTAACCCAGACATTCTCAACGCCTCTTTTTTGCAAATGAGTAACCATGGCTATTTCTTCTGTACTAGCAATTGTAGCAATTGCCTTCAATTCTTCTTCGTTTGGCGTAATCATAAATACACCTTTCAAATCCAATTCTGCTAATTTTGAACCTTTTGTAACAGAGACCGGCTCTATAATAAGTTTTTTTTGGTGAAGTTTAGAGAAATCAATAATCCATTGAATCGCTTTAGCATCCAAATTGGTATCGATAATAATACAATCAAACTCATTTATAAAATCTGATTTAGATTCCAAAAAAGAAACAGAAAGAACTTCGGAACAAATATCTTGACAAACGGCCACGTACAAATCCCCTTGTGGAGTAAGGACCGAAACATACTTACCACTAGACCCCTCAACAGTAAGAGATTCAATTGTTGAAACCCCTATGGTATCAAAATGTTTTTTAATTTGATTGGCATCGCTATCATTACCTAGTGCTGTAATCAATGAAGGTTGAAACCCCAACAAAGCAAGATGTTGTACTATGTTACTGACTACACCTCCAACACTAGACAATTTTTTGGCAGGATTCGAGGAGTGAGAAACGATAGTAGTTTCACAGAAATACAATTCATCGATTAATGTTGCTCCAATACACAATACTGATTTAACCATACTACAAATTTATACCAATTACTCTGAAGATTCAAAATTAATACATCAAGTGCATTTTAGATTTGTTTTTCCAACCCGCTTGATTTTCATAATCAACAAAATAAATTTTCAAATCCGCTTGGTTTTCATAGGGAACGAAAAAGATTTTCTTTTTTGCCTGATTGGAATAATTTACAAAAAACCATTTGCCATCATTATCTCCCGCTTGATTTTCATATTTAACTTTAAAAACAGTTAAGTCGGCTTGGTTTTCATATTTTACAACAAATACTTTTACATCCGCTTGATTTTCATAATCAACAGCAAACACTTTTTGATCAATGGTAAATACAGGAGAAAGTAAAATAAACAAAAGAAGTAGTACTTGTTTTTTCATACAGAAGTGTTTTTAACTATTCAAATATACAATAGTATAGTTATCGCAGATAAATAGAAAAGAAATAGCTCCTGATTGAAAACGAAAAAGGCTGTCAAAAAAGACAGCCTTTTAAAGTACCCGGAGCCGGAGTCGAACCGGCACGGTTTCCCACAGGTGTTTGAGACCAGCGCGTCTACCAATTCCGCCATCCGGGCCTTAGCAGACGAAGAAATAAAAACAATTATTTCAACACAATAGAAAAAACATAAATGCTTTTTCTTTTAACACGGTGCAAATGTAAATAATTTTTAATCACATTTTCAAGAAAATAGTTAAAAATATCCTTTCAGAACCCAATTTTATTTCTAAATTTGCACCTCGTTAAAACGACACACAACTAACTAACTACACCCGAGGCGTTTATATTCAACTGGATTTAAACAACAAATAAAGTCAATTGGTAAAGAGCGCACCGGAATAAAACAACAAATTAATGTCACATTTAGAACCAGAAGCGAAGATATTTGCTTGTTCACAAAGTGTTCATTTAGCAGAGCTAATAGCCAAAAACTATGGTGTTCCGCTAGGTAAAGTTACGTTCTCAAAATATAGTGATGGTGAATTCCAACCTTCGTTTGAAGAATCAATCAGAGGATTACGCGTTTTTATTGTTTGTTCTACTTTTCCTAGTGCCGACAATTTAATGGAACTTTTGTTAATGATTGATGCGGCTAAAAGAGCATCAGCCAGACACATAACTCCTGTAATTCCATATTTTGGATGGGCAAGACAAGACAGAAAAGACAAACCAAGAGTACCAATTGGAGCAAAACTAGTAGCAAAACTGCTAGAAACAGCAGGGGCAACACGAATCATGACAATGGACTTACATGCCGATCAGATTCAAGGTTTTTTTGAAAAACCAGTGGACCATTTGTTTGCTTCAACGATCTTTTTGCCTTATGTGAAAAGTTTAAATTTAGACAATTTAACTATCGCATCACCCGATATGGGAGGTTCAAAAAGAGCGTACGCTTATTCTAAATTTTTAGAATCAGATGTGGTAATTTGTTATAAACAACGAAAAGTAGCCAATGTAATTGATACAATGGAACTTATCGGAGAAGTAAAAGGCCGAAATGTAATCTTAGTGGATGATATGATTGACACCGGAGGTACATTGGCCAAAGCAGCTGATTTAATGATAGAAAAAGGGGCTTTAAGTGTAAGAGCAATTTGTACACATGCTATTTTATCCGGAGAAGCTTATGAAAAAATAGAAAATTCTAAATTATTAGAATTAATTGTTACCGATTCTATTCCATTAAAGAAAGAATCCAACAAGATAAAAGTGGTGAGTTGTGCGCCTCTTTTTGCAGAAGTAATGCACATGGTGCAACACAACAATTCTATAAGCGGTAAGTTTTTAATGTAAACTTAGCACTTATAATCAGTATAAATTTTGAAATTGATTTTTGAAATTGATGCTGATATTGAAATGAATTTTTATAATTATTAACTATATATTTTTACAATGAAATCAATTTCGATTAAAGGATCAGAAAGAGAAAGCGTGGGCAAGGTAGCAACCAAAGCGGTACGTAATGCTGGAATGGTTCCTTGCGTAATTTACGGAGGAAGTCAACCAGTACATTTTCAAGCAGAGACAAAAGCTTTCAAAAGTTTGGTTTACACTCCAAATGCGCACACAGTTGCGATTGATTTGGGTGGAAAAACATTCAATGCTATTTTACAAGACATTCAGTTTCACCCAGTAAGCGATGCTATTTTACACATTGACTTCTTCCAATTAAGTGACGACAAAGAAATCATTATGGAAGTACCTGTTAATGTTGTAGGAACATCTCCAGGTGTACTTTTAGGAGGAGTTTTAAATCTAAATCAAAGAAGATTAAAAGTGAAAGCTTTACCTAAAAATCTTCCTGATTTTGTGGAAGCTAACATTTCTGAATTGCAAATGGGTAACAAATTGTATGTGACTAAATTAGTTACCAACAATTTTAAATTAATGCACCCAGACAATACAGTAGTTTGTCAAGTGAAGATTTCACGTGCTGCTATGAAAGCCGCTCAAGAAGCTGCAAAAGCAGAAAAAGGTGGAGCAAAAAAGAAAAAATAATTTCTTTATTTTCAATACAAAAGAAAGCATCAGGAAACTGGTGCTTTTTTTATTTATGTCTTTTCTCTTGTTTCTTTTCTCTTGTTTCTTTTCTCTATTTTCTATTCTCTGAATTTTAATCTATTTTTACGCCATGAATTGGTTTTCAAAATTATTCCATCAAAAAGAAAAAGAAAGTATAGATCCGATGAAGAAATTTCTTATCGTTGGCTTGGGCAATATTGGTGCTGAATATGTAAATACACGTCACAATATTGGATTCAAAGTTGTAGATTTTTTTGCTAGAAAAGAAAGTGTAGCATTCCAAACAGCCAAACTGGGCGATATTGCAGAATACAAAATAAAAGGCCGTACCATCATTCTTTTAAAACCAAACACCTATATGAATCTTAGCGGTAAAGCGGTGAAATATTGGATGGACAAAGAAAATATAACCAAAGACAATATTTTAGTTGTTACGGACGATTTAAATCTTTCTTATGGAACTATTCGAATTAAGACAAAAGGGAGCGACGGAGGTCATAATGGCCTTAAAAACATTCAATTATTGCTGAACTCCACAGAGTATCCTAGATTTAGATTTGGAATAAGTGACGAATTTAAAAAAGGAAGGCAAGTGGACTATGTTTTAGGGGAATGGAATGATGATGAAAAAACAAAACTTCCAGAGCGTTTAGAATTAGCCTCTGAAATTATAAAATCATTTGCTTTAGCCGGACTCAACGAAACCATGAACACCTTTAACGGAAAATAAAGAAACCACCCAATGGGTGGTTTCATATTTATATTCATAAGTTAATCTAGCTAGTTGTATTATTCTACAACTATTTTCTTAACTACTTTTTTATCACCATCTTTTACTGTTACAAGATAGACTCCTGATTGTACAGTATCCAATTGTAAGTTTTGAGAGAACATTCCAGTATTTGGGTAAGTTCTTTCAAAAATATTTCTACCTCTAATATCATGAACCGTAATTTCAATATCATTAGTTGATGTAGAATCAAATTGAACTGAGAAATTCCCTTTATTTGGATTTGGATACAAGGAGAAATTATTCAATCCAAAAGTTTCATTAGCTAATGCTGTGATAGCAAAATTCTTTGAATTAACTGCTAAGAAAACATTACCTACTGCCTTAACCATAAATCGACAAGTTGTTGAGGCTGGAGTAGACGAAGGAATAGTTACTGCATAAGAACCATTATTGGCAACTCCCGAAGCAATAGTAGTCCAAGTGGTTGGATTTGGTGTGGTACTAGTAAGATATCCACTAACTCCATATATACTTGTTCCTGAAATAGTTTCTAACGCAGTTGAAACATTAGTTGACATCAATATATCTACAGTTGGACTATTAAAAGGAGAAGAAGCAGTACTTCCTGGTACCCAAGTAACAGTTTGTGTAGAACCTGCTGGATAAGAAATTCCTGTTGTTGCTTGAGAAGAGACACTGAAGGCACCTCCAGTTGCATTGACAGTAATTACTGCCGCATCAGTAGCCGTTTGACCTCCTCCAACATGATTATCTCTAGCCGTAAAGGTGAAATTTAAAGTTCTTGCTACTGAGGAAACAGTTTCACAGTTAGGAATTGGTGTCCCAGCACTACTTACTGCTGTTGTTGCACTCACTGCCAATGTTCCTGATAAAATATTGCCCATTTGTGGAAAATATCTAAACTTATTAGTGCTTGGTTTAAATGTTCTCCAGTTTGGTCCTGCAGTTTTAGTTTTAAGCACTTCACTTGTTACTTCAGATTGTGAACTTGTCATACAATCATTTTCTTCCCAAATATAAGTTAATACATCTGCAGCATCTGTATCAGAAGCGGTTCCCGTTAGCATAAAAGCAGTTCCAACAGGTATTGTATAATCTAAACCAGCATTAACTACAGGAACGGCATCTGTCATTGCTACCGATACTGGACATGTAACAGAGGCTAAATTTAATTGTATTTGATGAATACTTCTATACGAAAAAATAGGATCGGAATCAGATTGAATATTAACATCAGTCACTCCTGCGTATGCCATAATTGTAGATCCGCTTGCTGGTTCTGTTTGAACATCGTCAACACCAGTTGTTGTATAAGGACCTTCATAACCGAAAGAAAAAGTATGATTTGCGCCTAATTGATGTCCCATTTCATGAGCCACAAAATCGACATCAAATGTATCTCCTTGTGGTAATCCTGCACCAGGAGAAGTAATCCCACTTCCTTTGTAATTCACAGGGCTATTTGAAGAATCTACTGACATATCATTTGAACAAATACAACCAATACAACCAGCATTACCACCACCACCAGAGGCACCAAACATGTGTCCAATATCAAATGCAGCATCACCTGTTCCAGCTGCATTAAAGTTAGCAACATGCAAAACATTCATTAATTCCCCATTCCAATTTGCCATGCTTGCAGCCGGAGAATAAGGATCAGTACTTGCATCATAATAAATCACATTAGTATTGTCAATCATATTTAAGTGAACGGCTAAATCTTTTTCATAAATCCCATTTACTCTAGTCATAGTAGCATTCATAGCAGCAATAACTAACGCTTTATCAGCAGCAGTACCTGCAGTACTTGCTCCAAAAGCTGCAGCATATTCGCCTGTACAAGACAAGGCTAGACGCGCTGTTTTGTAGGTTTGATTGTTAGAGTCCGTTTTGTTAGTGTTGACCACTGGTAAATCATTAGTAGAAATATGATTTGATCTAGTTGTACAAACTAAACTTTTTTTATTTCTATTATTATCTCCAAACAAGACATAAGTTGTAGCTTGTTTATCATAACCTTCAATGAATTCAGTCGTTCCGTTCGATCTAAAAAGAATAGTTTGAATTCCTTGTGGAGAAACACTAAAGTTTACTGTAGCACCTTTGTCAGAAACTCCTCTTCCAACATATGCTCTAATTTGTGGAAATTGAGCTTGAAAATCAGGTGTCATGTTTGAATTTTCCCAAACTTGAAATTTTTCAATTTCACCATTTAAATTTGGAAGTTCAATAACTACTCCTTGTTGTTTTGAAAACTTGTCTGTTGCAGTAGTCAAAGACTGTTTAAAACTTGTTGCATCTAATGAAAAATACAACTCACCTTCCGTGTTTTCATGCTCATTTGCTCTAGCCAATTTAGAGATAGTAGCAACATCTCTTTTTTGCCAAACAGAGCCTTTCTGTGCTGTAATTTGTCCAAATGACAAAACCAAAGCCAATAATAGTACTATTTTTTTCATTTTTTTTAATTAATAATTCAGCAACAAATATATTCCATTTATAAGAATGTCAAAAAAAAAGTGCTCAAAATTTGAGCACTTTAACAATTCTTAAGAGTATATTAATTATTCTACTACTATCTTCTTAACTACTTTTTTATCTCCATCCTTTACTGTTACTAAATAAACTCCTGATTGAACAGTATCCAATTGCAAGTTTTGAGAAAACATTCC
>CAIWKX010000056.1 GCA_903913315.1 uncultured Bacteroidota bacterium
AAAGCAAGTATATTTAGCTATAAAAAATGCTCAAACAAGATGGAAAGGAAATATTTTAGGATGGTCTGCTGTTAGAAATGATTTAATTATCTATTTTAGTGATAGAATAAAATGATTGACACAGTTTATTGAACACTCCCTTTACAAAATTTAACACAATTACCTAACTACTCACACCGAATTTTAAATTAGGGATTTTATTAAAACATTATTTTTGTTATAATTGAATAGACGGATATTCTGTTGCATTTCATGAGCAAATAGATGATAGAAAAATGAAACAAATTGTTAATGATGTTTTAGGAATGTAAGCATATTGTTCCTTACTTGATTATTTGGGATGATTAATTCTTCTCACCAATATTAAACAATTACGGCATTATTAAAATCAATATACAAAGTTGTTTATTTTCTCTTTTCTGCAAAAAAGCGTTTCATTAAGGCAGCACATTCTTCAGCCAAAATCCCTTGGTTAACTTGAGTTTTTGGATGTAGTTTAGTCCCTAAGGATAGAAAACCGCGTTGTTCGTCACGAGCACCAAAAACTATTTTTGAGATTTGACTCCAGTATAATGCTCCTGCACACATTTGACAAGGCTCAAGTGTAACATATAAGGTACATTCTTTTAAATATTTGCCACCAAGAAAATTGGCAGCGGCAGTAATGGATTGCATTTCGGCGTGGGCTGTAACATCATTTAATAATTCGGTTAAGTTATGACTTCTAGCGATTATTTTATTGTCGATTACGATGATAGCACCCACAGGAATTTCCCCTTTTTCAAAAGCTATTTCCGCTTCTTGCAAGGCTTTTTTCATGAAGTATTCGTCGGTGAAAATGTTTTCCATAAAGCAAAAATAGGAATTCAATTTGTACATTTGCTACATGGCAGCAAATCTTCTACAAAATATCAAAACTCCCGCCGATTTACGCAAATTGGGAATACCACAATTGCCTGAGTTAGCCAAAGAATTGCGTGATTTTATTATTGATGTAGTTTCAGTAAAAGAAGGGCATCTTGGTGCTTCTCTTGGAGTTGTAGAGTTGACTATTGCGTTACATTATGTGTTTGACACCCCTAATGATTTATTGGTGTGGGACGTGGGGCATCAGGCTTATGGTCATAAAATTTTAACTGAGAGAAAAGATAGATTTCATACCAATAGACAACTTGGAGGTATTTCTGGCTTCCCCAAACGGAGTGAAAGTGTTTATGATACTTTTGGCGTTGGGCATTCGTCGACTTCGATTTCGGCAGCTTTAGGGATGGCAATTGCATCTCAATTAAAAGGAGAAGATAAACATCATATCGCCGTAATTGGCGATGCATCTATTGCTAGCGGAATGGCTTTTGAAGGACTGAATCATGCTGGTGTAACTGATGCCAATCTATTGGTAATTTTGAATGACAATGCTATTGGAATTGACCCTAGTGTGGGTGCGTTGAAAAACTATTTGACAGCCGTTAAAGAAGGTAAAAATCCAAAGCAAAACAACATGATTAAGTCCTTGAATTTTGATTATTCAGGACCTATTGATGGACATGATTTTGAGGCGTTAATTTTCGAAATGGAACGCTTGAAAAAAGTAAAAGGGCCCAAGTTTCTTCATATTATCACCACCAAAGGGAAAGGATTGCAACAAGCCGAGGAAGATCAGGTGAAATATCATGCTCCTGGTAAATTTGATGCCGCTACTGGTGAAATTCACCCCAAATCGGAAGCACATCTCACTGCTAAATTTCAAGATGTTTTCGGTTGGACTTTGGTTGAATTGGCTACAAAAAACCCTAAAATTATTGGAATTACTCCAGCAATGCCAAGTGGAAGTTCGTTAAAATTTATGATGGAGGTTTTTCCAGAAAGGGCTTTTGATGTGGGAATTGCCGAACAACATGCGGTAACTCTAGCCGCAGGAATGGCAACACAAGGAATGGTGGTTTTTTGCAACATTTATTCTACTTTTTTACAACGTGCTTACGACCAAGTGATACATGATGTGGCTTTACAGAATTTACCTGTAATTTTTTGTTTGGACAGAGCGGGGTTGGTGGGTGAGGATGGTGCCACGCATCACGGAGTTTTTGATTTGGCGTATTTGCGGTGCATTCCGAATATGATTATTTATGCTCCAAAAGATGAGATTGATTTGCGCAATATTTTATATACCGCTTCCTTAGGATTGAATCATCCGATAGCCATTCGGTATCCTCGTGGGAGGGGGAAATATTTGAATTATGAATTGCAAATTGCGAATTCTGAATTTCAAAACATTGAAATAGGGAAGGCTCATTTGCTGAAAAACGGAACCAAAATAGCTGTTTTATCTACAGGATTTATTGGGGATAATGTAACTTTAGCCATACAAAAAATAGCAAATACAATTGAAATTGCACATTATGATTTTGGATTTGTAAAACCATTGGATGAAACTTTATTACATGAAATCTTTGCTAAATTTGAGACACTCATTACGATTGAAGATGGAGTTATCAATGGTGGATTTGGCAGTGCTGTTGTTGAATTTGCTTCCAAAAATAAGTATTCTACTACCATAAAAACACTAGGTATTCCCGATGCCTTTATCGAACACGGAACGGTAGCAGCGCTTCAAAAAATCTGCGGTATCGATGTTGACAGTCTCACTTCGGTTCTTTCTTCACTTTGATTTTATCCCAAATAGAGAAGTAGCGTTCATTTCAAGGACACTACTTTTTATGATTTTAAGTAGCCAATGGCTTGAGCATTTTCAATAAAGGCAATTCCCGCTTTTCGTTTTAATCTTTTCTTATGTTGCCTCGAGAGCGTTTCCAAATCTCAACATGACGCGTCGGCAACATAAGAAAAGGATTTCCACTTCAAATGAAATTCCTCGAACTTGAATGAAAATCATTAACAAAGTCTGATACTCGGTGCTAGATGATAAATGTCCTTTGTGAAATCAATGTTCTTATTGAAATATTTTCATCATCTGGTGCAATAAAAAGAGTTTATTACAAAAATGTAAATTAATATATCATAAATGAGAATTTAAATATCAAAAATGGTAATTTAATTTTCCAAAATGATAATTTAAATATCATAAATGGTAATTTAATTTTCAAAAATGATAATTTAATTTTCAAAAATGGTAATTTAATTCTCCAAAAAGATAATTTAAATATCAAAAATGGTAATTTAAATATCAAAAATGATAATTTAATTCTCCAAAAAGAGCATAATTTGAAACTAGAGAGAACTTAGTTTAAATTTCAAAAAAGGCGTATATTATGGATTCTGGGATAAATAACTATTGGTAAACATAGACATAAAAAAAAACCATCCGAAAATTCGAATGGTTTTCATTTTAATTTATTCTGCCTCTTTCATTTTAAAAGATTCCATAAATTTTGTAGTATAATTTCCAGCTACATAATCTGGTTCATCCATCAATTGTCTGTGAAATGGAATGGTAGTTTTTATTCCTTCAATATAAAATTCATCCAAAGCCCGTTTCATTTTGCTAATTGCTTCTTCTCTGGTTTGAGCAGTAGTAATTAATTTTGCAATCATAGAGTCGTAATTTGGTGGGATAGTATAGCCAGCATAAACGTGAGTGTCTAGACGAACTCCGTGACCTCCCGGCGCATGTAATACGGTAATCTTACCTGGAGAAGGACGGAAATCATTATAAGGGTCTTCTGCGTTGATACGACATTCAATAGAGTGGAGTTGTGGTAAATAATTTTTACCTGAAATCGGCACTCCAGCTGCTACAAGTATTTGTTCGCGAATTAAATCGTAATCAATAACTTGTTCTGTAATAGGATGCTCTACTTGGATACGAGTATTCATTTCCATAAAGTAGAAATTTCTGTGTTTATCAACAAGAAACTCAACGGTTCCAGCACCTTCATATTTTATATATTCGGCTGCTTTTACGGCTGCTTCTCCCATTTTGTGACGTAATTCGTCTGTCATAAAAGGTGAAGGAGTCTCTTCAGTTAATTTTTGATGGCGTCTTTGAACCGAGCAATCTCTTTCAGAAAGATGACATGCTTTTCCGTAAGAATCTCCAACCACTTGAATTTCGATATGGCGTGGTTCTTCAATTAGTTTTTCGAGATACATTCCGTCATTTCCAAAAGCAGCGGCAGACTCTTGACGAGCGCCTTCCCAAGCTTTTAATAATTCTTCATGTTTCCATACTGCACGCATTCCTTTTCCACCACCACCAGCAGTTGCTTTAAGCATTACAGGATAACCGAATTCTTCGGCTAATTTTTCGGCTTGTTCGTAGGATTCTAGAATTCCAACAGAACCCGGAACACATGGAACACCTGCTTCGATCATAGTTGATTTGGCTGAAGCTTTGTCTCCCATTCTATCAATCATTTCTGGAGAAGCTCCGATGAATTTGATTCCGTGCTCTTGACAAATCTTAGAGAATTTAGCATTTTCAGATAAGAAACCATATCCTGGATGTATTGCATCAGCATTCGTGATTTCTGCCGCTGCAATAATGTTGGACATCTTCAAGTAGGATAAATTACTTGGAGGAGGGCCTATACAAACGGCTTCATCTGCAAATTTAACGTGTAAACTTTCCGCATCAGCTGTAGAATAAACTGCTACGGTCTTTATGCCCATTTCTCTACAGGTTCTAATTACTCTTAGCGCAATTTCACCTCTATTGGCAATTAATATTTTTTTAAACATCTTTTTTAATTTTAAAATTACAAATCCCAAATCCCAAAATCCAATATTGGAATTTGTATTTTGATTATTGGAATTTCAAAATGATTATGATGGGTCTACTAAAAATAAAGGTTGATCAAATTCAACTGGAGACATATCGTCTACTAGGATTTTAACAATCTTTCCTGAAATTTCAGCTTCTATTTCATTGAATAATTTCATCGCTTCAACAACGCAAAGCACATCGCCTTTTCCGATTGAAGAACCTACTTCAATAAAAGAGGGTTTGTCTGGAGCTGGCTTTCTATAGAAAGTACCAATCATTGGTGATTTAATTGTGATATATTTTGAATTTTCTTCTGCTGCGGGAGCTGCTGGTGCAACAGGCGCTTGAATGACTTGTTGAACAGGCGCAGCTTGTTGAATAGGCGCAGCTTGTTGAACATAAGTAATATCAGGATTATTTCCTTCCAGTGTAGTTCTTATTGTAATTTTAATGTCACCTGTTTCCAATTTTACTTCTGCAACTCCAGAATTAGATACAAATTTGATTAGGTTTTGAATTTCTTTTAAATCCATAATTATTTGTTTTAGTTATAGTATTTATTGTTTGTTATATGCCCATTTCAGGTAGATGGAACCCCAAGTAAATCCGCCACCAAATGCGGCAAAAATCAGGTTATCTCCTTTTTTAAATTTTTCTTCAAAATCGCTCAACAATAATGGCAAAGTTGCCGAGGTAGTATTTCCGTATTTGTGGATATTGACCAATACTTTCTCTTCATCAAGATTCATTCTTGAAGCTGTAGCATCAATAATTCTTTTATTCGCTTGGTGTGCAATTAACCAATTGATATCATTATTGGTCAAGTTATTGCGTTGCATGATTTTATCACTTATGTCTGCCATCCCTGAAACAGCATATTTAAAAACAGTTTTTCCGTCTTGAAAAACAAAATGTTGTCTGTTTTCAACAGTTTCTTTAGAAGCTGGCAATATTGAACCCCCAGCATCAATCTTTAAGTATTCTCTTCCAATACCATCTGATCTTAAAATTTCATCTTGGAGACCAAGTCCTTCATTATTTGGTTCAAATAAAACGGCGCCAGCACCATCTCCAAATATGATACATGTCGCTCTATCGGTATAATCAATAATAGAAGACATTTTATCTGCTCCAATTAATAAAACTTTTTTATATTTTCCAGATTGAATATAGGCCGAGGCCATTGACATTCCATATAAAAAACTTGAACAAGCAGCTTGTAAATCAAAGGCAAAAGCATTAATAGCTCCTATTTGCGTAGCTACATACACCCCTGTTGATGCCACAAGCATATCTGGAGTAGTTGTAGCCATTATCACTAAGTCTATATCGGCAGGATTGATATCCCCTCTTTTAATTAAGTCTTGAGCAGCTTTTATTGCTAGATAGGAAGTTCCTTTTCCATTTTCTTTTAGAATTCTTCTTTCTTTAATACCAGTTCTAGATGTTATCCATTCATCATTTGTATCAACAAGAGTTTCTAAAACTTGATTTGAAAGAACAAAATCTGGAACATAACCACCAACAGCGGTTATTGCGGCTGTAATTGTACCCATATTACTATTTTATATTCTCTTAAAAAGATTATTTTAAAAGAGGTGGAATTTACAAAAAAAAAATTAGTTATGATTAAAATTTAGAAAAAACAAAAAACTCTCACAGAGTGAGAGTTTAAATGTAAATTTAAATATAAATTAAGCAGCTGCTACTGATTTATCAATAACCACTTGTCCTCTGTAATACATTTTTCCTTCATGCCAATAAGCTCTATGATACAAATGTGCTTCTCCAGTTATTGGACAAGTTGCAATTGTTGCAGCTGTTGCTTTGTAGTGTGTTCTTCTCTTATCTCTTCTTGTTTTCGAGATTTTTCTCTTAGGATGTGCCATTTTACTATATTATTTATCCGTTAATAGTTGTTTTAATTTGTCCCATCTCGGGTCTATATTTTCTTCTTTTTTACTCTCTTTTTTTTGTTCTTTTATTGATAGTTTTGTTAATTTTTCCAGTGTTTCTGTTTGTAAAGTTCCATCTTTTATTCCAGGATGAATTCTTTTTAAAGGAACCGAAAGCACTATCAATTCATAGATATACTGTGATATATCTAGTTGGTGTTCACCATGAGGTAAAATCAACAATTCTTCATTGTCATTATTGAATTCTTCACCAAACTGAACGACCAATTTAATCTTACCTTTAATTGGTAAATCAAACATTTCATTAGTTAAGTCACACGGAACATTCACTGTTCCTTTGTGCTTTAAGGCAAGCTCCAACATGGTGCTTTTTTTATCTAAAACTACATTTACATTGATATCACAATTTTCATATTCGTGATATTCAAAACTATCAAAGAACTTTTTGCTAATTTGAAAATCAAATTGATGTTTGCCTAACTTTAATCCTATAAATGGAATTAAAAATTCATTTGTAACTTTCATCATTTCATCAATTTGTCCAATCCGAATATTCGGGTTTGGGAGTGCAAAGATATAAATTTATTATAAATCCAAAAGACTTAAGCGCCTTTTTTTGTTTCTAATTGCTTTTCTCTTATTTTTAAAGGGTTTTTAGATACCTCTAAGTACTCATTTCTAGAATTATAGATGTCAATGGCGAGATAAACAGCTTCTTTAAATGAGGTATTATCTGCTATTCCTTTTCCTGCAATTTCATAAGCAGTTCCGTGATCTGGGGATGTTCTAATTTTGTTTAATCCCGCTGTATAATTGACACCACTTCCAAAAGACAATGTTTTGAAAGGGATTAAACCTTGGTCATGGTAGGTTGCAATCACAGCATCGAATTTTTCATATTGGCCACTTCCAAAAAAACCATCAGCTGAATAGGGGCCAAAAGCTAAAATTCCTTTGTCAAATAATTTTTTAATCGTTGGTTTAATAATTGCATCGTCCTCTTTTCCAATAACACCATTATCTCCAGCATGAGGATTTAATGATAAAATGGCAATTTTTGGTTTGTTTATACTAAAATCTTTTTTTAGAGTAGAATTGATAGTCTCTAATTTTTGAAAGATTAGTTTTTCAGTTAAAAGTTTTGCTACCTCATTCACTGGGACATGATCAGTTAACAAACCCACTCTCAAATTATCTTGAACCATTAGCATCAAAGCGTTACCGTCCAATTCTTTATCTAAGTAATCGGTATGTCCAGGAAATTTAAAATCCTCTGATTGGATATTATATTTGTTGATTGGGGCAGTTACTAAAACATCTACCAATCCATTTTTTAAAGCTTCGGTAGCTGCTACAAAAGACTTGACAGCATATTTCCCGATATTTTCATCGATTTGTCCAAAATTAATATCAACACTTTCACGCCAAACATTTAACACATTAATTTTTCCCTTTACTAATTGCTCAATTTTATCAATGCCGTGTAATGCTACTTCTGAATTTAGATTTTTTTTAATAAAAGAAAGGATTTTAACATTTGCAAAAATAATAGGAGTACATAATTCTAACATTCGAGAATCTTCAAAAGTTTTAAGGATTACTTCGCTTCCAATACCGTTTAAATCTCCAATTGAAATTCCAACTATTATATTTTCTGCTTTTTTCATGAGGTGTTCTTCTTATTTATTGCTAATTTTGAAGTGCAAATTTAGTAAAATAAAACGACAAATGTTTACAGGAATTATTGAAACACTAGGAATAATAAAAGACCTTCAAAAAGAAGAAGAAAATATACATATTACAATAAGTTCTTCTATCACAAATGAATTAAAAATAGATCAAAGTGTAGCCCACAATGGGGTTTGTTTGACAGTAGTAGGAATTGAAGATGACAATTATACTGTAACAGCTATTCAAGAAACTATTCGCAAAACGAATGTAGGCGATTGGCAATTAAATGATGTTGTGAATTTGGAACGTGCTATGAAACTTGGAGATAGATTAGATGGACATATTGTTCAAGGACATGTTGATCAAATTGGAATTTGTAAATCAATTGAAGATACAGTTGGAAGTTGGCGATTCACATTTGAATATGATTCGGCTTTGAATAATATTACTATTGAAAAAGGGTCTATTACAGTTAACGGTGTTAGTCTTACGGTTGTTGATTCCAAAACAAATGAATTTAGTGTAGCAATTATTCCCTATACGTATGAACATACAAATTTTAAAAATTTTAAAATCGGAAGTAAAATAAATCTCGAATTTGACATTATTGGAAAATATGTAGCTAAATTACATTATAAAAATAGCTGAATTTTGAAACATAAAAAAGCTTCAAGTTTAACTTGAAGCTTTTTTATATTTATATATTTTGTAAAATCCTAAAATAACAGATGCAAACATTAACCCAATCAACTCCCCATCTATCGGCAAACCAGGCGGCGGTGGCGGAATTGGCGGTGGCGGATTGTTAGATGCAAATGATGAATTGCAACACAATATTCCAGCAAAAAACAAGATAATTTTAAATAGGTCAATTTTCATAGGGCGTAAAAGTAAAAAAAAAAACTCTTCAACAAAATATTTTATCTTATAATTTGGATAAAGTAGTTAATAATTGACAATTTGTTAACTCGCGACTTTTAATATGTATGTAAACGTAAAAAAAACTTATTTTGATATGAATTCAAATGAAATTTTATTTATTAATTTTCATGGGAAAAAATCAATGTTAGGATGTTCTCCTACATAAATGCTAATGTTGAAATAATATAGAAGAAATATTTAATAATTTCCATCATTTTATTTCGATATAACTTTGTCATATATTTGTAGTATGAATGAAAATTTAGATCCGACCAATTTTAATTATAATCCGGAAGAACTGGACCTTGAAAAAAAATTAAGGCCTCTTTCCTTTGATGATTTTACAGGGCAAGAACAGGTTTTAGATAATTTAAAAGTGTTTGTTGAAGCAGCCAATCAAAGAAATGAAGCTCTAGATCACACTTTATTTCACGGCCCTCCAGGATTAGGAAAAACGACCTTAGCTAATATATTGGCAAATGAATTGGGGGTTGGAATAAAAATTACTTCAGGGCCTGTTTTAGATAAACCCGGTGATTTAGCTGGATTACTTACCAATCTAGAGGATAGAGATGTTCTGTTTATTGATGAGATTCATCGTTTGAGTCCAATAGTTGAAGAGTATCTTTATTCTGCAATGGAAGACTTTAAAATTGATATAATGATAGAGTCTGGTCCGAATGCACGGACTGTTCAAATTAATTTAAATCCGTTTACGTTAGTAGGAGCAACAACCCGATCAGGCTTATTAACAGCTCCAATGCGTGCTCGTTTTGGCATTCAAAGTCGATTACAATATTATAATACAGAATTGCTGACAACCATTGTGCAACGCAGTTCGGCAATTTTAAAAATGCCTATCACTATGGAAGCTGCTATTGAAATTGCAGGAAGAAGTCGCGGTACACCTCGTATTGCAAATGCTTTATTAAGAAGAGTAAGAGATTTTGCTCAAATTAAAGGCAATGGAAAAATTGATATTGAAATTGCTCGTTATTCTTTAAAAGCTTTGCATGTTGATGCCCATGGATTGGATGAAATGGA
>CAIWKX010000057.1 GCA_903913315.1 uncultured Bacteroidota bacterium
CATTAGTATAGGTCAAATTCCAAGGAGCTGTACCTGTTAATGCAATACTTATAGGCACCGTTCCAGCACTACATAAAGCTTGTGATCCACTAATTACAGCTGTAGGGCGTGGATTTACAGTTACAATAACATCATCCGTTAGTGAAGAACATCCGTTTAATACTGTAGCCACCGTATAAGTTTGAGTCGTTGTTGGTGTAGCCACAGGGTTGTAAATATTGGTTGCACTTAATGTAGCATTTGTTGTCCATGCATACGTTATTGATGGTTGTCCAGTTATCGTGACATCATCAATAAACCAATCATTAATATTAAAAGCATCGCCATTGAAACGGAATCTTATATAAAAACTGGTTCCATTCAATGATGCCAAATTAACATTTACGGTTGATGCTGCAACACTTGCAGTCGGTGTTATATTCCATTGTGTTGTCCACGTTACCAAATCGGGAGAGGTTTCTACGTATAAATTAAAATTAGAAGAAAACCAACTCACCATATTCTTAAAGGAAAGGTTGACAGCCGTATACCCTGTTGTATTAATAATTTGATTCAAATAAATATAACTGTTGGTGGTACCTGAAGCAAACCAATTAAAATCAAGTTCACCTGAAGTTCCTCCAGCATTATTGGTAGGAGATTCTAACCATCTGTTAGAGTCATTAGAGGTCCATCCCGACAAAGTACTACAATTGCTATTTAAAAGAACTTGATTTGTTATACTAGTTGTTGCGTTAAGGGTGGTATTTCCACCTGAACAAATGGCCACATCTGGTCCAGCATTAGGGGTTGCAGGAATTGGTTTCACCGTAAAAATAGAAGCACTTGAAGCAGAAGCAGTCGCCGTATTAACTGTTATTAATCCTGTAGTAGCAGTAGCTGGCATATTAACTACTACTGTGGTAGCATTCGTTGATGTTGGCGTGGCTGCTACCCCATTGAAGAAAACAGAAGTTACGCCGGCCAAATTAGTTCCCGTGATGGTTACTACTGTGGTAGCACCTGCACAAGCACTGGTTGGCGTAAAGCTGGTGATAGTTGGCAAGGTCACACAAGACAAACTAACGTCCCATCCGGAATAGGTTACTGAAAAATCCGAAGTAAATTTAAAAGTTAATTCCCCACCTGGTGCGGTAGAGAAAAATACTTGGCCTGCTGCAATTTGAGTCCCTGTATACGTTCCAATTAAATTAGCGGGAGTTACCGTAGTTCCATTGTAAACACTTAAAAAATCATAACTATTTTCTACTGTAAATGAATTGAAGACCGCTTTCAATTTAGTCCCTGCTGTACCTGGTACGAATGTATAGGTATACGATTCATTATTAGAATAATTTCCAGTTGCATTTCCACTATCGTAAAATTTGGCATTACAAGTAGTGGTTGTCCCTCCAGTTGTTGTTCCATTTAGAACCACCACATCCAGACTAACAGTAGTAAAAGAGGTTGACCCTACCCAGTTGCTGAAAACACCACTTCCACAATTGCTTCTCACCCACACATAATAAGTAAGTCCTAAGGTTAATCCAGAAAGGTTTACGGTTGTGATTCCATTGACTGTAGTTCCAATTACGGTTCCTGAGGCATTGCTTGGAGCAGATGAAGAGGTACTAACATAATATTCATAAACACTATTAGGTGTCAATAAGGGATCCGTCCATGAGATTACGGCTGTAGTGGCTGTAATAAAAGACGCTGTCAAGGCCGAAGGCAATGCAGCCGAACAAGGGGGTATAGGAATAATATTTACTGTATAATCTTCTGTTTCACCATAAGAACTATTAGTGGCACCACAAGCCATAGCCGTAGTCATAGCATTATCATCACCTCCTCTAACTCTCATTCTAGTATTTCCTAGAACGGCTCCGGCAGGAATGGTAATCGTTAAGGTGGCTGTTCCACTAGCCCCTGCATTGTTTGTAGAAACAAATCCTTCACTAGTTTCAAAGGTTCCATTTTGGTTGAAGTCAATCCAAACACCAATATATTGTCTAGAATCCGTCCCCATAGTAACGGATATAGTTGCAGTACTTCCTCGGTAAAGATTAGGAACAGTAACTGCATTGTAAAAAGTATAATAAGGAGATGCCGAAGCACCTGTTGAATTATTTAAAGTTCCTAACGTTACATTCGTTATTTGATCGCCAAATCCAGTATCTCCACTAGAATAGGTAGGCGTACAATAAGTTATAGCTGTTGTTGTCACAGTAGTTGTACCTGAATACGTAGTAATACCGCAAGCACCCGTTGCTCTCACTCTATAATAATAAGTAGTCCCTGAAGTCAAACCTGATATACTGTAGGTTGTAACGTTACCCACACTTAATCCATTATAGCCTGTTAGAAAAGTAGCAAATGTATTGCTCGTGGACACGTCAAGATAATAGCCTGTTGCTCCTGATGCAGCCGACCAATTGGCTGTAAAAGAAGAATTTGTTATTGCTGTACCCGCGCCAATTGTTGGAATTGCCGTGGTAGTAATGGTAACTGAAGCGGTAATAGCACATCCATTAGAAGTAGTATAGGTAATCGTTGTTGAGCCTGCAGAAACGCCTGTTACTAAGCCTGTACTGTTTATGGTTGCCACTGCTGTATTGGAAGAGACCCATGGATTAGTGATTGCTGCTGTTCCACTACCCGTTAATTGGGTAGTATTTCCTGTACAAGCAGACAAAGTTCCTGTGATCGTTGGCAAAGCATTTATCGTTACTAGCGCAGTATTTGCACATCCATTGGTGTTGGTATAGGTGATTGTAGCTGAACCAGCACTTATCCCTGTTACTAATCCTGTTCCATCAACAGTAGCTATCCCTGTATTTGAAGAAACCCAAGGCGTTACTGCTGCTGCAGTTGCACTACCTGATAATTGAGTTGTACTTCCGATACACGCCGATAAGGTTCCTGTTATTGTTGGTAACGCATTTATGGTTGCGGAAGCAGTTATAGCACAGCCATTTGTATTCGTATAGGTGATTGTTGTTGCTCCCGCAGTTACCCCTGTTACTAATCCAGTTGCACTTACTGTTGCTACAGCGGTATTTGAAGAAACCCAAGGGTTAGATGCCGCAGCCGTTGCACTTCCGGTCAATTGAGTAGTACTTCCTATACAAGCGGATAATGTTCCTGTTATCGTTGGTAACGCATTTATGGTAACAGAAGCAGTTATAGCACATCCATTTGTATTGGTATAGGTGATTGTTGCAGAACCGGCACTTACCCCTGTTACTAATCCTGTGGTATTTACGGTAGCTACTGCTGCATTCGAAGATACCCAAGGATTACTAGCTGCTGCGGTTCCACTTCCTGTTAATTGCGTTGTACTTCCAACACAAGCAGACAACGTTCCTGAAATCGTTGGCAAAGCATTGATGGTCACTAGAGCCGTGTTTGAACAACCATTGCTATTCGTATAGGTGATGGTAGAGGTTCCTGCCGCTAGAGCCGTTACTAATCCTGTTCCATCAACAGTAGCTACTGCAGTATTGGACGACACCCATGGGGTAATTGCTGCCGCGGTTGCACTTCCAGTTAATTGAGTAGTACTTCCTATACAAGCAGATAACGTTCCTGTTATTGTTGGTAATGCATTTATAGTAACAGGTGCTGTGATGGCACATCCGTTTGTATTGGTATAGGTGATTGTAGTGGAACCAGCAGCTACTCCTGTAACGAGTCCAGTAGTATTAACTGTGGCTACCCCAGTATTCGAAGAAACCCAAGGATTACTGGCAGCAGCGGTTGCACTACCTGTTAGTTGCGTCGTATTTCCAACACAGGCTGATCCTGTGCCTGAAATAGTTGGTAAAGGATTACTTACATAAGAAAGAGCACTATTGACTGTGCCCCCTGGAGTGGTCACTGAAACAGTTCCAGAAGAACCGTTGGCAGGCACAACTGTTAGTACTGTACCCCCTCCTGAAACTACTGCGGATAGAACCGGTGTTGCTCCAATGGTAACATTTGCTGCAGTTGCTCCCGTAAGATTCGTACCATTAATTACTAAAGACCCTCCATCACAACCCGATGAAGCCCCCAAACTTGTAATTGTTGGCGAAGCTATACATTTTACTTTAATGTCAAATCCAGTATTTGCAATTACAGCTGCTGTACTACTAGTTACAAATTTTAATGTAATATAACCACTTGGATCAGTTGAAGTCAAAGTTGTCCCAGCTGATACAGCATTAGTCCCTCCTACAAATCCAGTAAACTCAGTGCCTCCAGTTGTTCCATTACCATTATACACTGTGATTTTAGTAGAAGAATCTACAGCAAGTAGTGAATTAAAATAAAACTGCACTTTTTCTCCTAAATTTGTTGGAGCAAAATATAAAATTTGCGTTTGAGACTTATTGTAATTATCATCTATCCCGCCTTGGTCATATAAATTAAAGCTTAAATTTGATGCTGCTGTTGGTACAGAAAAAGCTGTACCACAAGTTGAGGACCCAAGTTCTGGAACAACAATAACATTATCAGTACTGGTAGTAGATGTCCAAGAAAAATCATCTAAAAATATAGCAGCAGAAGTAGAAACATATGATGTTGAAGTTATTTTCAGATAAATATTTGTAAGTCCTGTTAACGTAATTGGAAATGCATTATAGGTCGACCCCGCTGTAACACCTGTAGATAAAAGAGTTCCTGTTGGTGATAAAAAAGCAGGATCAGTAGAATATTCTACTTTAAAATTAACATTTAAAGTTGCCGATGAACTTCTATAATAAAATAGAAATTTATCAGGAGACACTAATTTTGGTGTAACTACATAAGTAGTGGTTGTAGGCAATGTAACAAAATTTAGTCCAGATCTACTACTTGCAGCACCAGCAGCAACTGTAGCAACTCCTCCAAAAACCCAACCATCAGCTTGCATTAGTGATTGAAAAGGTGATGATCCAGCTCTATTACAACTATCAAAAGTTTGATACGGTCCAATACATTGTGCTCTACCCACTAAACTAACAAGCGCAAATAAAAGCAATAGGAATAGTTTGTTTAGGGGCAATCTATTGCTTTTGTTCAAAGATGTTTTTTCTAGTAAAATTTTATTCATATTCTATATTTCTTTATTCTTCTTTTTAATTTCTTTTTTAAGGGGTCTAAATATATTAATTGTTAACGATAAATTTACGTTAAAGCAACTCCCTATTTTTCTTTTTTCGACTAAATCACTGATTAAACGATAAACTACATGCCGAATCACTTTTGTTTTATAAAAAACACAAGGAAAGGCACTCAACAATGATAATTAGCCACTTATAGCAATCACAAATATAGCAAGTAGGCATTGATTTTTTTAAATAATTCCTCAAAAAATTATCAAGACATTGCAAATAAGACAAGTTTACGGCTCAAAAATCAGAATAAAGAATGCGAAACCACTTGTGTTTATTGGGGTTTTAGGTTACTATAAGGTTAAGAAAAGGTTGTTAATTTCATGCAATTAAAAACTAAAAAAGGTTTGCATTAGTAAGAAATTGACTACTCTTTAGGAAGGAAGTAAATAGTACACGAATCGTACTAATCCTAGGTGCATCACACCCAATTGAAGGTCTTATCACTTTTAAAAAAAGGATAAAATAGCAAGATGGTGTTCCCTGCCATTTGAGAAGTAAAGTCTATGGATTCAGAACTATACAGTAACACTCATTGTGTCGATTGCTTTATTGTAAGCAATCACTGTTTTTATACGCCAAAAAAGCAAAAAGCTGTCTATTTTAGCGATGGGCTGGCACTGTTCACCGCGTTTTTACAATACAAAAAATCCAAATTTTTTAATGCAACTTCGCAGAAATCTGTATAGGAGTTTGACAAGCTCGCACGTGTATTACTACCTTATTAACCACTAAGAACAGTACGATTCTAATCCTTTAGGGTTATAATTTATATTTTTAAGGATACAAAGGCGTTTCCCTTAGGATGGGAATTCCGCTTTAATCAAGCTGACCGTGATGATTCGTTTTAGGTTTTCGGGTTTTCGGCTTCTCGGCAATGCGTAAAGTTGTCATTCTTATTCTGGTGCGCTTAAGCAGTTGGTTGCGCCTAGCGTCATGTTTCAAAAATACACTGAAGACTGAAAAACAATTCCTAATTAATATACTTCTTCGTCACCACTTCGCCATCAGTAGATGTGATTTCAATAAGCAACACTTGATGCGTAGTTCCTGTAGTTATAGTTGTTTTAGTATCGTTTATGCCTTCTTTTTCCAAAATAAGACTGCCTCGTACATCGAATACACGTACGGTTTTCATTACAGTAGTTCCCGCATCAATAAGCAAGTCTTGGTTAGGTTTAAACAATACAATACTATTTTCATTAAAACTACTTGAATTAGCAGTTACCGTATTGTTTTTATACACTAAAACAAATCGATCGTTAAAGGTTCCTGCATTGGTAGCAAAAGAATAAGCGCCTTGTTTCAAGTTTACAATGGTATTGAGTTGTTTGTCTTTTAAATAGATTTCTTGCTGGGTAAACAAACCGTCAAAATCATACAAATTAATAGTAATAGTTCCCGTAATGGTTGTAGCAAATCCTAACGGCACCTCATCAGAAACATCAAAAGGTAAAGGTCTTCCTTGAATAGCTAATGCATTGGCAGCGACTAAAGAATATAGTGATATTGGAGCACCAAAACTATAATAGTCTCCATCGTATCCTTTGTCCAATCCTAAGGTGGCGTTTTGGGTATACCCAATTAAGGTTTGTTTGTAATCTCCTTGATTGTTATTGATATCCAACCAGATTCTGCTCATCGGTGTACTTTGAGATGGCGCTGCATTTTTAAAGAATTGACTGTTGTTCCCAGCTACTCGCATTGAGTTTTGGAACGTTGCATTTCCAGCTGCTAGTCCTTTAATAAAGAACGATTGACCTGACGCTATTTTCCCTGTAGGCACATTGGTATTTAATCCCCCTGTTGTACCACTTGGAGCGGCACTTGTTCCTGTACCTCCTAGATAGTTATAGACTGCATAATCACTATTGGAATAATTATTATTCGTTATGGCGGTATTGTGCGTCCATAAGTAAATTGTCTTATCTACGATTGCACTATTCAATGGGCTTGCCATAAACAAATCGATATTTAAAGCACTTGGGTACGGATTTCCGATTAAGTTCAAATTTCCGGGTCCTGCAATAGGTGTCGTAATGGTACCATTATTTGGAATTCCAACAAACGAGGCGGTATATACTTGGGGTGTTACAGGATCATAGGTTTGCGGAGCCCTAATGATATATCCTTGTCCCGGATTCATTAATGAATTGGAATTCATAGTGGTCCAGCTGCTGGTTGCCGCAGTAAAACTCATGTATTTATCTGACAAAGTTAAAGGTGACACCCCAACTAAAGTTTGCGGATATACTGGCGTTGACCAATAGGTGAAATCATACAATCGCAATGGATTGGTCGTACGTTGATAGGTGATGTTACCACTATTGCCTCCGTTATAACTTCCTGCGGTATTGGTGACATTATTTACCTGCACCAAACTAGCGTTATTTTCAAAAGTCAAGCTACCCCCATTTACAGTTACTGTATTTTGCACTAGTAATGAATTACCAGCTTTGATCAATACCGAACCGCTGTTCACCACCACAGCGCAAGCATTCAAATCACTTGTTCCAGTGTAATCACCATTAAATATCGCTTGCGTAGCGCTATCAGGCGCTCCATTATTCCATAGTGTCCCATCCCAAGTTGTATTTTTAAATGCAATGGTTGCGCTAGCAGTTTTGCTACAAGCACCATTAATACTGGTCACCGTGATTATTGCCGTTGCATTTGTTTTTAGGTATACGGTAGTCAAATTGGTATTGGCTACATAAGGAATTGTGGCTGCGGCATCAGAATATAAGGTGCCCGCTGATGTTGCCCATTTATAGCCACTCACTCCTGAACCAGTTAGTGTCACTATGGTACTAGCCGTGCACAGTGTTGTTGTATTGGCCGTAATAACAGGTGTCATACAATCGACACTAATATTGTCAAGATTAATTTGCGTTGTCCCTGGAACGGAAGTGGATGTTAAATAGAATCCTATATAATATACCCCGGTTGTTGCTTTAGTAAATGTCAAAGAATTGGTTGCGGCCGTACTGACTCCGGTATGCGAGAAAAGTTTATTGGCTGGTGTTAGCATCGTAGCATCATTCACGGTTCCAATATAGACATCAAAATTAGCCGTTCCAAAAAGGGCGGCATAACTATACGACAGGTCGTAGACGGTCGCCGCTGATAACGCTAAAGGTTTAGTAAAAAAGAAATTATTGGCCGTGGTTGCTAATAAGTTGCCTGTAGGAAGACTTGTTTGCCAATCGCCTCCCGTACTGGACGTACAATCAGGCAATATATAACTCCACCCTGTAAAATCTTCTAAATAAGGTACAGTACTTGCAGCACATAATGTGGTAAATCCTGCCGACATCACCCAATTGCTAAAGAAAGTTCCACTACATTTTGCCCTTACCCATCCGTAATAGAATGTTTCTGGCGCTAAACCAGTTAGCGAACCCGTAGTAGTGGTTGTATAAGTACCAGCAGCACCCGGAGGTGTATTGGTTAGTGTTGCAGCATATTCGTAACCTGGAGAAATTCCCGTCCATTTTATGGTAGCGGTTGTGCTACCTACATTGGAAATTAAAGGTGTTGTTGTTGGCAATTGACATACCGGTGGGGAACATTCTATTTTAATATCAAATCCATCTGCAATAGTAGCTGTACCGCCGCTGGAATATGATCCTGATGATATAAATTGAATCGCAATTGAACCATTGGAAGACAACGACGAAACATAAGGTGTCGCTAGGGGCGTTGTTCCTGAAAAAGGCGACCCAAAAATCGGATTGATACCCCCAACGGTAGTTGTATTATCATAAACATTGACTTTGTTATTGGCATCTGCCGTCAAAAAATTTGGCGCAATAAAACTGACCTTAATTCGATCTGCTGCATTCACCGGGGTAAACACGATATTATTGTTTTGTCCTTTAGAATATTGCTCATACAATCCGCCTACATCATAAAAATGATACACCATGGTGGATGGCACCATTATAGTAGCCAATGCCGTACTGTTTAAGACTGGGACAATAATGTTATTATCAGTAGCTACTGAGGACGACCAAGAAAAATCATCAAAATAGATAGAGCCTGCAAAACCAAGGGGTCTTGTATCGGCAATTTTAAAGTAATACCCATTGGCACTTGCCGGAAATGCAGCTGTTACGGAAATTTGTTCCCACGAAGAGGATAATATGGGAACTACAGCAGAAGACACGGCAAAAGGAATGGGATGTGCTGCCGATGAAGCTGTTGTAGCACCATTACTTATTACATTCCAAGTTGCACCATTATCATCAGAAAATGAAATAGAACAAGTAACTGTCGGACTGGTTGATTTAGCCCAAAAGGAAATGGTCTGTGGAGTATTTATTTTGGGTGTTCTAAAATAAGCTGGTGAGGTAGCGCTTGTTTGAATGATGTATTGTGTTCCCGTGTGGGCTCCCACTGGACTGGAAGGGAAAGCCCAAGTACCGCCTGATTGTTGCCAACCATCAGCACCCATTTGAGAAGCATTAGCTCCATTAAAATATTGATAAGGTCCTTGCGCTTGTGAGGTAAGCCCAACTAACAACAGTAAGCATAGTATCGTATAAAATAAATTTGATTGACGAACAGCGCCTATTTCTTTACCCCACATTTTACTATTTATCTTCATCTTATTTGGACGGATATTAATGAATTATTCGATAGGAGGGGCGTGCAAATATACATTATTTTTTTGGTTTATTTATCGTGTTTATTGAATTAAAGTGCTTATTTATAGCGGAAAACAACAATCTTAATTAGATTATAAGTTTTCTCTTCCTTTTTCATCTCACCTGACCCTTAAACAATCTTAGACACCTGCCACTCTTCTTTATTTTTTCACTCTTTTCTATGTAAAAAGCCTCCTCTAAAGGAGGCTCTATACCTAACTAATCTAACTTCCTTTATATAAAAATTTGTTCTTTCTATGCTGATTATCGGTCTTCCTACCACTTAAAAGTTACACACTTTTGTCATTCCCACAAAGATGCGAACCAAAACTTGTAACTTATACCGTAGCGCTTTCTTGACTGATTACTTTTTTTACGAAAGTACTGTACAACACTTTGTTTGGTGTGATGCCAGAAGAAAGGATTTGTTTTTTTCTAGCGATGATTGTATTGTTATTTCCTATCGTGTTTTCTTTTACTGATTGAGTTTGTTTAGCACCCATAAACCAACTCATAAAATCAACATCTGAATCTAAGGCTACTTCTTGTAGTGGTACATTTACTACCTTTACAATGGCTGTTGAAGCCTGAGTAGCTGAAGCAGTTGCTTTCGTTTGACCAAACATCCCAAGAGTTGACAACAAGAATAAAACGAAAAAAATTACGATTGTTCTTCTGTTTGTTGTTGTATTTTGAGTTGTAGTGTTCATATCTCTTGTTTATTTTACTGAGACAAATCTACTATGGGAATACCCCCAATGAAAACATTTCCGATAACTAACCTAGAAAATCGTTATACAAACAGCGGCAAGTTTTTAATCTGAAAAAATTGTTTTTTAACGGATAGTATTTATAGGACAAGGAGTTACGCTGCGAGTAGCTTGGCGTTATTCATCGGATTTATGTTTCTGATGTCGAATGGGTTCGAGTGTTCAGTGTACAATATATAGTTTAGAATGGTCCCGATGAGGCCTATTTGCACTGAGTTCCCACTGCTTTCAGAATGCGCTATGTGGCGCAGTGCCATTGCGACGTATTTTAAAAAACCATGAGCTATTACAGTGTCCTTTCTAGCTATTGGATTCTGGTAGTAAACTGGCGCTCCCCTTCCCTACTATTTTTTATAAAACCAGTAAGGAAGTTAAGATATAGTAAGCAGCACTCACTTAATAATCTTAACTTCCTTACCCGTTTAATCGTATAGAATCTATTCTCTATATTCTATTCTCTATATTCTATTCTCTATATTCTATTCTCTATATTCTATTCTCTATATTCTATTCTCCTAGAAAACATACTTCTTTCTCACCACTTCTCCTTTAACAGAAGTGATTTCTATGATAATGACTTGGTCTGTGGTTCCCACATCCAAAGTGGTGGCAGAAGCATTGATGTCCGTTTTTTGCAATAACAGACTTCCTTTAAGGTCAAAG